>JAJRYW010000224.1 GCA_024275555.1 Calditrichota bacterium
CTATAGATCGGTGGAAGTAAATCAGGAGGTGCCTTCCAGCTTTTTCCAGGCGCTGGCAGAGGTGCTGGCCTATGTATTTAAGATGAAGAACAAATCGATCTGAACAAAAGGGCGGTGCAGCCGGTGTGCGGCCCGCCCGAATAAAAAGGTCTCCGGGATGGAGCCCAATGCACTATAAACGGAAAAACCGAAGGATATTCTTTGATGCGGCGGCCGGAACGCTGCCCAATGGAAGAATTTGACCGGGAAGGTTAGACATGGATGAATGGAAAGGGATGAGGAGAGCGCCAATCCGGTTCGGGAGAGAGGAAGCGAACTCCTGCCGCTATTACACCGGCAGCAACACCGCTGTGCCCGCTTCCCCATCGACTACTATAAGCGACGCCGGATCGGTAAGGCTGAGCGCGATCTCCCGGTCAGATCATCCTTCCGTTATTAATATAAATTCTGAACAAATAAGAGGTTGATCCAACGTGTTCGGTCGGAATAGCGACATCTTTTTAGCCCTGGGCGTCATCTCCATACTGGTATTGATGATCATCCCCCTGCCCCCGGCAATTTTGGATATTTTGCTGGCCATGAATATCTCCGCGGCGCTGGTGCTGCTGATGGTCTCGCTTTATCTGAACAATCCCCTGGATATTTCGGTTTTCCCCAGCCTGCTGCTGATTTTAACGCTGTTCCGGCTCTCCCTGAACATTGCTTCTACCCGGCTTATTTTGGGGGAAGCCTACGCGGGAGAGATCATTCAGTCGTTTGGCAATTTTGTAGTAAAAGGCAATTATGTGGTCGGCTTTATCATCTTTCTGATTCTGATCATTATCCAGTTTGTGGTCATTGTAAAAGGTTCCGGGCGGATTGCCGAAGTGGCGGCGCGTTTTACCCTGGACGCCATGCCCGGCAAACAGATGAGCATCGATGCGGATTTGAACGCCGGGACCGTTACCGAAGAAGAGGCCCGGGAACGCCGCACCCAGATTTCCCGGGAAGCGGATTTTTACGGGGCCATGGACGGAGCCAGCAAATTCGTTAAAGGGGACGCTATTGCCGGGTTGATTATTACCACAATCAATCTTATTGCCGGGCTGATCATCGGGATGCTGCAAATGGGAATGAGCGCCGGGGAAGCGCTGTCGACCTATAGCTTACTGACTATCGGCGACGGCCTGGTGTCTCAAATTCCGGCTCTGCTGGTTTCCACTTCGGCCGGTATAGTCGTTACCCGGGCAGCCAGCGAGGAAAACCTGGGCATGGATTTAAAGACCCAGTTGTTCGGCAATCCCAAGGCGCTTTACATCGCTTCGGCCACACTCACTTTTTTTGGATTTACACCCGGTCTGCCCATGGTACCCTTCTTTATCCTGGCCGGGATTATGGCCGTAACAGCCTATAACACCAATCACAGGCAGCAACAGGAGGCCCAGGAAGTAGAGGCCCTTCAGGAAGAAGCCCAGCTCCCGCCCCCCCAGGAAGAGATTGAAACTTATCTCCAGGTCGACCCGCTGGAACTGGAGATCGGCTACAACCTGATCAACCTGGTGGATACCGAGCAGGGCGGAGATCTGTTCGAGCGGATTACCTCCATGCGCAAGCAGATTGCCGTGGAGATTGGGATCATCGTACCGCCCATCCGGGTGCGGGATAATCTCCAGCTTAACCCCGATGAGTACGTGATGAAAATCCGCGGAAATGATGTGGCCCGAAATCAGCTCATGTTCGGGCAGCTTCTGGCTATGAACCCGGGCAATGTTGATCAGCCGATTGCCGGTGTGGAGGTAATCGAACCGGCTTTTGGCCTGCCGGCCGTCTGGATCGACCCGGAATTGCGCCACGAGGCGGAGTTGGCGGGCTACACCGTGGTAGAACCTTCCGCCGTGCTGGCCACACATCTAATGGAAATTATCCGCAAACATGCGGACAAGTTGCTGGGCCGCCAGGAGGTGAAGCAACTGCTGGATAATCTCAAAAAGGATTACCCGGCCGTAATCGAGGACCTGGTGCCGGATCAGTTAAACATCGGCTCGGTGCAAAAGGTGCTGCAAAATTTGCTGCGGGAGGGCGTCCCTATCCGCGACCTGGTGACCATCCTGGAAACGCTGGGCGATTATGTTTCCGTCACCAAGAACATCGATGTGCTGACCGAGTACGTGCGCTATGCGCTCTCGGACACCATCGCCAAACTGCACATGGATGAGGACGGGGTCATCTATGCCATCACGGTGGATCCGCAGATCGAGCAGCTAATTACCACCTCGCTCCAGAAACAGAAGCAGATCAATTCCAACCTGGGGTTGCAGCCGGCGGTTATTCAGAAAATTTACCAGAGCGTTTCGGAAAATATCGAGCAGACCCTGGCCATGGGACGCCAGGCAGTGGTGATCTGCTCTCCCACCATACGCGCCTATTTCCGCAAGTTAATAGAGAGCGTTTTCCCGGATTTGGCCGTGGTCTCCTTCGGGGAATTGCCCTCGGAAGTGCAAATCGAATCGATAGGAAAGGTGAAGATCAACAATGAAAATTAAAAAGTACACCGGCGAATCGTTTCAAGAAGCATTTGAAAAGATGAAAAATGAACTGGGCAGCGAGGCTATCATCCTGAACTCACGCCGGGTCAGCCAGGGCGGTGCGCTGGATTATACCGGCAAGAAGGAGTATCACGAGATTACTGCGGCCCTGGACAAACCGGCCCCGGTGGCTGCCACAAAAGAGGACGCCATGGTTTATCAGCGGCCTCGACGGAAATCGGCGGCCCCGGAGCGCGGAGGCGCGGTCTTTAAAGCATTGACCGAAACGGTGAGCAACGGGGAAGATCTGCTTCAACAGGCCAGCCAGATCAGCGAGTTGAAAGATGAAGTACGCGATATGCGCAAGGTGCTGGAACAAGTGGCGGATTTCATCAAATACAGCCGAATGCCGGCCCTGCCGGAGAAATTCAAAACACCGCTCAAGCAATTGGTCGACAACGAGGTGCACGAGGAACTGGCCAAGGCGGTTATGCAAACCGTCTACGCCCGCACCCAGCCCGCCGATTACCAGGACGAAGAAAAGATTCGGGAACAGGTGTTCGGTTTGCTGGGCCAGATGATGAAGTCCGCGGCGCCGCTGGAACAGCAGTCGCATCGTCCTTACGTTGTTGCGCTGGTGGGGCCCACCGGGGTGGGGAAAACTACCACCGTTGCCAAAATTGCCGCCAATCTCAAGCTGTTTTCCAACCGAAAGGTAGCGCTGATCTCGGCGGACACCTATCGGATTGCCGCTATCGAGCAATTGCAGACCTTTGCCAACATTGCCTCGATTCCCATGAGCGTGGCTTACAACCCCGCCGAGATACAGGAAGCTGTCACAAAATATTCGGATCGGGAAATTATCCTTATCGATACGGTCGGGCGCAGCCAGAAAAACAAAAAGCAGTTGGTCGATCTGCAACGATTTATCGATGCAGCAGAGCCGCATGAAGTGCACCTGGTGCTAAGCCTGACCTCCGGCTTAAAAACCATGCTCGATATTGTCCAGCGTTTCCGGGATTTAAAGCCGAATCGACTCATTTTCACCAAAGCGGATGAGACAACCGGCGCAGGCGTGATGCTGAACGTGCTTTATAAACACCAGTTGCCGGTTTCCTTCATCACCACCGGGCAGACTGTGCCGAATGATATTACGGCAGCGAATCCGGAAACGCTGATTAAACTGGTTTACCAGGGGGAATGGGATTAATGCGGGATCAGGCAGAACAACTGCGCCGGGCCGCCCGGCAAACCGGCTCCTTACCCGGCGCTTCGGCAAGCCCGGGGCAATCTCCGCTGCTCATCGCGGTAGTAAGCGGTAAAGGGGGAGTCGGGAAAAGCAGCTTTGCCCTTACTTTGGCCCACCGCCTGGGAAGACAGGGTCTCTCCACGCTGGTGGTCGACGCCAATTTGCATTCCCCTTCTTTGCATGTACTCGCCAATGCTTCATCCCCGCTCAGTATAAGCCGGCTGATGAAACAAGGCGTGTTCGATCCGCAGCAACTTTTTGTGTCCATCGGCCCCAAAGTCGATTTATTGAGCAATGATGAGCCGATCAGCCAGTTGGGAAGGTCGCACCCGGAGTCATCATCGTTTCTATTGGAGTTGTTGTTTGACCGAAATACAGGACACAGTGTCGTCATTTTCGACACAGAAACCGGCCTGGATCATTGGAATTTAGAATTAATCTCTGCCTGCCGCACCCATTTTCTGCTCACGTTTCCGGAGCCAACCGCCATTATTGACAGCTATACCTATCTGAAGAATGTACGTCCCTATTTAAGCCCGGCGACATTTCAACTGGTTTTTTCACAGGTTCTGTCGGAAGAGAACGCGGAGGAAGCGTTCCGGAAGTTTAACCTGGCTCTTGCCCATTTTCTGAACTTTCAATTCTCCGGCTATTTCAGTACGCCTTTCGAAGCTACTGTAAAACAAGCAATTAACGAGCAAAACCCATTTTGGAAATCTGAAAAGTGTTACCATTTCGTACACTCTGTGGACAAAATCGTCGCCCATTTAATTGAAACACTACCTATAGCCCATAAGGAAATATTAACCCTAAAGGATGAGGTGTAACCATGAAGAAGATGCCTGTTAAGCTCACGTTCCTGGTATTTTTAATCGCTTTACTGTCCGGATTTTATCTGCGTTTACCGCTGATGGAGAATATGATTCGGGCTTTTGTGATTTATCTGATTTTTTCGGTACTGATTTTGCTAATATATCTTGTGCATAACCAAAGCACATATAACATGTTGAAAGCAGAGATCGAGAAAGAAAACAATTCCGCACAAAACAATAGTTAATGGATCGTTAACCTAATTAAGTTTTTGGGGAAGATATGAAGGCACAAGTTGATCCCACCTGGGAAGCTTAC
Organism: Calditrichota bacterium; assembly: GCA_024275555.1. Taxonomy (GTDB): domain Bacteria; phylum Calditrichota; class Calditrichia; order RBG-13-44-9; family J075; genus JAJRYW01. The sequence continues at coordinate 4,882 of JAJRYW010000224.1, forward strand.
TACGAAGAAAAAGCGCCAAGCCTGCGCGACGAATTAATGGTTAAATATCTGGGCCTGGTTCACTATGTAGTAAACAAGCTTTTTAAGACTATGCCCAGCAATGTGGACCGGGAAGATCTGGTCAACATCGGAGTAATTGGTCTTAGCGAAGCGCTGGAACGCTACAATCCCTACTACGGGATCAAATTCGAAACGTATGCGATCCCCCGCATCCGTGGTGCGATCATTGACGAACTGCGGAAACAAGATTGGATCCCCCGGTCGCTCCGCTCTAAATCAAATAAAATCAAGAAAGTAGTGGAAGAACTTGAACAAACTTCCCCGGGCGGCGTCAGTGATCAGGCGGTGGCAGGATTGCTGGGCATCAGTGAAGCGGAATACCATCAATGGCAATCACAACTCAATCGAACCTCGGTGATCTCGCTGGACAAACCGAATCCGAATTTTGATGATCACAACCTCTATGAAGCCATTGAAGACACATCCTCTTCTAACCCGATCGAGGCGATTGAAGATGAGGAGATGAAAGAAGTGTTAGTCAAGGCAATCAAACAATTACCGGAAAAATCTCGCCTGGCCATAACCCTGTATTACTACGAACATCTCACCTTTAAGGAGATTGGGAATATATTAAATGTATCGGAATCCCGTATTTCGCAGATACATTCCGAAACCATTGACCGCCTGAAACGCGCATTGAAAAAAGAATACGCCGATTGAAAGTGTATAAAATTTCGACACTTTCCCGTCGAAACTTGAGACAAGGCTGTCATTTCTTGTGATCTACGTCGATTTTTTCAAATTTCCGAAAAAAATTTGGGGCTTATGAGGAGGCCGGGCGGAAGCAAGGTGAATCCCGGTGAAGTCGGAACAGATCACTTTTAACACAAGAGAAGTCGGATGAGAATAAGGAAGTCCTCAGTTGAGCATATAGAAAGGCGTGTCAGAGAACTCTCCAAACTTTCTACTCTCCCCTATGTTGCTGCTAAAGTTGTCGAGCTGGTGGAAAACCCCAAAACTTCTGCCTCGACCTTAGGGAAAATTGTGGCCATGGATCAGGTCCTGGCGGCGCGTATTTTAAAATTAGCCAATTCCGCATATTACGGATTCCCAAGAAAAATCTCCACCATCAATCTGGCCATTGTCGTGCTGGGATTTAATACCCTGCGCGACCTGGTGATGAGCATTTCCCTGATCGACCAATTTAAACTGGAAGAAAATGAATATCTGAACCCCAAGCAGTTTTGGCGTCATGCGGTTTTAGTGGGAATGGGCGCCCGGGCGTTTTCAAAATATATCAATTACCCGGTTCCCGGGGAGGTGTTTGTCGGGGGGCTGCTGCATGATATCGGGCTGCTGGTGCTCTATGAAGAATTCCCGGGAGTATTAAACGACATATACAAGTATATGGAAGCCTATGAAGCTGATTTTGAAACGGCTATGGGGAAAACACTGGGATGCAGCCGCTATGATTTAGGCTCCTGGCTGGCCGAGAGCTGGAATTTACCGCCGCAATTAGTTCGGGCGATTCGTTATCATCGCTATCCGGAAAAAGACCCCGGAAATTCGCAGTTGACCTGGATTATTCACTTAACCGATTTGGTAAGCAATTCTATCGGCGAGGCAGAAGGGTTTAAATACACCGCTCCGGTAGATTTATCTGAGATTGAAGCCAAAATGAACCGATTTTTTAAAACTAACTATGATCTTCATTTTTTCCAGGAGATTTTCCGGAAGGAACTTGAAAAGATTGCCGATTTCGTGGTCATTTTAACCCAGGAACCGGCTGCAGCA
>JAJRYW010000225.1 GCA_024275555.1 Calditrichota bacterium
GGGGTGAGGGGAGCTCAACTGTCATATATACAGGCACTTAGGTTGTGAGCAAGCCGAGTTGTACAAGAAATTTTTTAAAGAGCAGACTCCCAAATACCCTGAGTAGTTACAAATAAAGTAATCATTTGATTGCGGCCGCCGATAATCTTGGGAACAGTTTTTGAACTGTAGGATTTGGGGATTTGAAAAAGGGATTTGAGAACAACACAGGGAGGTTATCCGCACATGATAACCCGCAAGTTTACACAAACCATTACTCTTCAATTAATCCAATCTAATTAACAAGGAGGTTACCCCATGGGTCAACAACAACTCTTACTCATCGTTCTTGGCGTAATTATCGTTGGCGTCGCGATTGCCGTTGGTGTGACGCAATTCCAGAGCAGCGCAATCGACTCGAACCGTCAACAGCTTATCAGCGATTTGGTGAATTTTGCTGCCAAAGCCCAGCGGTTCTATCGAACCCCGGCTCAATTAGGCGGCGGTTCCCAAAATTTTGACAATTTTTATCTCAGTCCCATCGACACGGGCAATGCCAATGGCAGCTACAGCCTGACGACCACCCAGCCAACCGGAAGCTCATACGTCTCCGGAAACACCACCCCGGTTAGCAGCAGCAGCGGCACTATTTATATTGTCGGGTGCGGGAAGGAAACCGGGGATGATCAGTCCAATCCGGTAAAGGCATATGTCGCGGTAACGCCCAATAATATTACCACGACGATTCTTAATTAAGAATTGCTTTAATGGGGGCGTCCCCGGGACGCCTCTTTTTTTATTGAATGTCAGGGAAGGGATTCGTGCGCCATGCCAGAGTTTCGTTTCGAAGGATTAACCCCCAAGGGCAGAGCTATTCAAGGTACTGTGAATGCGGACAGTCTTGGAGAGGCCAAAGCCAAGATCCGCCGGCTGGCGGAGCAACATCACGTTAAAATTAGCAAAGTGCAGCGGCGGAGAACCTTTCTGTATAAAGCCCGCAAAGCCGGCGAACCTCCTATCAAAGGCGAGCAAAAAGCTTTTACCCGGCAAGAGGTTCAAAGGGCGCTGGAGAAGCTTGGCTACCAGATTATATCTATCCAGCCGAAAATCCTGGATTTCAGGCTCAAGCCGCCGGATGCGGAAATTGTTACTTTTGTCCGGGTGAGCGCCGATTTGCTAAGAGAGAACCTGCCCTTTACGGAAGTGATGCAATTACTGGTCAATGATACCCAGAACCCGGCGCTCCGGGATGCCATCAAAGAAATCAACAACGATTTGCGCCAGGGCCGGGATAGCGAAGAAGCCTTTATGAAGCAGGAAAAAGTGTTGGGAAAATTTACGGCCAAAATGTTGGGGCTTGCTTCCAAAAGCGGCAACATGGCCAGTATTTATGAGAGCACTGCCAAATTTCTGGAACGGCGCACCGAATTCCGGCGGAACCTCCGCAGCGCCTTAATTATGCCCCTGTTTACGTTGATTATCTTAGCCGGGGCCGTCTTCTATTACGTTGCCTACATCTTTCCGGAAACAGCGCGATTGTTTCTAAAGTTGGGCACTGAATTACCGCCGATGACCGCCGCTACCTTAGACTTCAGCGAGGTTCTCCTGGCAAATATCTGGTCCTTGCTGATTCTGATCGCCGCAGCGGTAGCTGCCGGGGCGTATTTTGCCCGCACGCCCAGGGGGCGATTCGTAATCGACAAGTTTATGATCAAAATGCCGATTTTGGGTACGCTGATCCATAAAACCACCATCGAGATTTTTTGCCGGGTATTTTACGCCCTGTATAGCGGCTCCGGGGAAAATATCGACGCCATTAAACTGGCCGCCGAAGCCTGCGGCAATAAGTATATGGAGAAGCAGATCAAATCGGTGGCGATTCCCATGATGCTTAACCAGGGCTCCGGGCTGGCGCCGGCATTTGAAGCAACCGGCGTCTTTACCAAAACGGCCCTGGCCCGTTTTAATTCCGGTGCGGAAACCGGTACGGTAAAAGCCACCGCCCTGCAAATTGCCAATTATTATGAAAAAGAAACCGTCTATAAACTTAAAAATGCGGTGGAATTCATTCAACTGGCGATTGCCATGGTGATTATGATCGTCATTACCGCCCTAACACTCATCTCCGCAGAAACCGCGGTCATCAGACCCAAGTCGCCTTTTGGATAAGCAAACTCAAAACAGGCCGATGAGGAATGGGATGAAGGACAGCGCCTATCAACTGGGGATATCCCTGGTAAAGAAAAAGGTTGTTGAGTTTGATGTTCTGGAAAAAGCGCTCAAAATTAAGCAACATGAGGGGCTGAACGGACGCCGCAACCTGGCTCAAATCCTGGTGGATGACTTCAATCTTGATCATAACCATGTTTTTGGCGAGGTGGCCCGCCTGTATGGTTTCCGGGAAGTGAAGTTGACCGAAGCAGACCTTTCCGATCAGAATATCAGCCAGGTTCGTAAAAAGATTGACCTGCTGCCGGAGTCTATCCGCAATTTAATGGAGCAAGAAAAGATATTGCTTCTTAAAACAGACCCCCAGGTTGCTCATAAACTCATCCTGGTTTCGGTCAATCCCATCTGCCAACACGCCCCGACGGTTGCCCGGGCGCTGGGGGCAAAAAAGTACGAAATCTGCTTTTTAAACACGCACGATTTCCAAAAACTGCACGACAAAATTTTTCCGCCTCAAAATGAGTTCTTAAAAAACCTGGAAGAATCAAGCCTGGAGATTGACTCCGATGAGGCCGACGAAGGGGCGCTGGAAGAAGAGGCCATCGATGCGGAAATCAACAAAAGTTTACTGGTAAACCTGGTGGAAGGGATGTTGATGGAAGCCGTGCGTCAGGGCGCCAGCGATATCCACATTATCCCCCAAGACGCCAAGACCACCGAAATCCTGTTCCGGATTGACGGCAAGCTGCGCACCTGGTATATCCAGGAAGGAGTACGGCCGGAAGCGGTCACCGCGGTGGTCAAAGATCGATCCCGGAATGTCGACCGGTTTGAGCGGGAGGCCGCCCAGGATGGCTTCATTCAACGCAAAATTGACGGGCACATGATCCGTTTCCGGGTCTCCCTGCTGCCCATTGTGGGAAAACAGTTCCAATACAAGTTTGAAAGTATTGTCATCCGGATTCTGGATGACCGTAAAGTGATCACCGATTTTGATAAATTGGGCTTCCGGGGCGCCACTAAAGATTTTTTTATCAAGGCCATTTCAAAACCGCAGGGGATGATCATCATTACCGGCCCCACCGGCAGCGGAAAATCCACCACGTTAATTGCCGCGTTGAGCTACATTATTTCTCCGGAGATCAATGTGCTGACCGTGGAAGACCCGGTGGAATATATTATCCCCGGGGTTCGCCAAATTAAGATCGGTCCTAAAAACGGTTTCCAGCAGGCATTGCGCTCCATTTTGCGGCACGACCCGGATGTGGTGATGGTGGGGGAAATCCGGGATAAAGAAACCGCCGAAACCGGGATCAAGTTAGCCAACACCGGCCACCTGACCTTCTCCACCCTGCACACCAATGACGCCCCCAGCGCGGTTTCCCGGCTCTATAAAATGGGAATCGAGCCCTTTCTGATTGCTTATGCGATCAATATCATTATCGCCCAGCGCCTGATTCGGAAACTGTGCGAGAAGTGCAAACAGCCCATCCCCGATCTGGATGCGCATATGCCGGCCAGCCTGGGGTTTACCGGGCCGGAAATTAAGGAAACCGTCTTTTACCGGGCGGTTGGCTGCAAACATTGCAATAAGGGGTATAAAGGCCGGATCGCTATCCATGAAGCGCTCTATTTTAGTAAAGAAATCCGTTCCATGATATTTGCCGCCGGGGAAAATATCAATGAAGAAGCGATACGTAATCTGGCGATCCGACAGGGAATGCTCTCCTTACGAGACGCGGCCCGGGAGCGAGTAAAGGAAGGAATTACTACGTTGGAAGAAGTCGCCTATGCGACTACCGAAGAGTAACATTTTCGGATGTGAATATTGAAAAACAGGATTTGATCATGGGTACTGGACAAACATTGCTGACGATTGCCGCCCTGGCTTTGTTGTCAATTACGGTGCTCAACCTAAACCGGAACCTGGCCAGCAATGATATTTCCCTGGCCCAGAATCGCTACCGCCTGGAAGCGCTCTCCCTGCTAAATTCCAGCCTGGAGGAGGCCACCCTCTACTATTTTGATGAAGCCACCCTGGATACCAGCAGCAATAAAACACTCAATGATTTCACCTCCCCCAATCGGCTTGGTTTTGAAGCGAACGACAACAATGTAATTGACGACTTTGATGATTTGAACAATTATACTGCTGCCGACACCGGCCGGAGCGGTGTTGTTTACCAGGTTAACTACCTGGTGGATTATGTGGATGTACAGGCCGGCCGGTTAAGACATTCGGCCAATCGTACATATAATAAGCGGATTAAAATTTCTATTTTTGATACCTATAGCGATCCTCTTCTCTATAAATGGCAAAATGGCCGCAAGGTGCGGGATACCCTTTCGATTAGCTATGTATACAGCTATTGGTTTTACAATTAGACGGCAGGTTGATCTGCCTCAGATTACCAGGATGGAACTATGTCCGCATTGTTAGACATCGCAGGAAGCGCCGTTTTGGGCGGGCTGTTGCTGCTCATTGCCATTACCGCCGCCGATACGGCCACGCAGGAGTTTGTCAACTACCAGTCCGATGCAATTGTGCAGCAAAACCTTACCCAGATGTCGCGGATCCTGGAATATGATTTGCGCAAAATGGGCTTTGGCGTCCCGGAAGCGCAGGTGAACAATATCCTGCAAATCGGGCGACCAAACCGGCTTAGATTTATTGCCCAGCTTAATTTAAACCCGGATTCCTACGCTCCCATTCCCGGCGTAACCGGTTTTGATGACATTCCCGATACAATAGAATATACCATCACCCGGGCGGATACGACCAATTTTTTGGATACCGTTATCGTCATGTACGACATCAACCGGCGCACGGCCAGTTCCGCCGGCGTTTCGGAAACGATCATCATCGGGAGAATCGGGAATAACAATGTGTTCCGTTACCTGGATCAGATCGGACGCCCCACCGCTGTGCTCATGGCTGCTCGCATGGTCGAGGTAACTTTAACGGCTTTTAATCCCCGGGTAATGCTCAGCCCGGAGATGGTGCGCTCGGACTTGCGCAATATCCGGGATCGCCAGTTCCGCAAACGGGAATTGCGGCGTCTGCTCCGTGCTTCTTACTGGAGACAGACCCGGCTGGTATCGAAAAATTTACGGCGGTAATTAGACCCGGCGCGGGTACTTATCCGCGTCTCAAAAGTGGAGAATTCAGAATATGTTCGGTAAAGGAGCATTAATTGTCGTGGCCGGATTTGCCATCGCCTTCTCTACCTATCAATTAAACCTGAGCCGCGCGGCAACGGCCTCTACCGATAATTTTAATCGCTACTATATGGAAACCCTGGTGCATAACACCGCCCTGTCGGCCATGAATTTAGGTATTAATAAAGTTTGGGCGCAGAACTGGAATTCCGGTTCATTTAATATGATCGCCAACCAATGCAGCTCTGTGGTAACAGCGTCCACCATCGGGGTGGATAGCATTAAGCTTAAAGTAAACGCCTGGGGCTATATGTTTGATGAAGAAGCCGGCCAGGGAACCGCACGGATCGCCGATTCTGTGGTTGCTTACTTTTCTTACCGCACCCCGGTGTCCCGCTACTTTTGGTTTACCAATTCCGAAGCCGGCGTTTATTGGATCAGCGGCGATAGCGTTTGGGGGCCGATCCACACCAACGGCGTGTTGCGCACTTCCGGTTCCCCGGTGTTCTATGGTAAAGTAACCGCCTACCGCGGGATTGATCCCAATCCCAGCCGGCGCCGGACCCGGAGCCGGGCCCGTTTCTATGGGGGCTGGGAAATTGGCCTTAATAATTCGGTTCCGACCGACGTGTCGCCGTTGGTTGCCGCCGCTGTCAACGGGAATGACGGGGCGCCGATCAACACCAAATCGCTCTACAATCAACCGGTTGCCTTTGAATTTTTGCCGGACGGCCAGGTGGTGCGCACCCTGGGAAGGAGCAGGCCGGATACGGTCAATTTGCGCACCATCGCTCCCGCCGGCGTCATTCACAGCACCGAGGATATTCGTGTAAAAGGCGTCTTGAATGGCCAGGTGACGCTGTACTCCCGGGGCAACATATGGATTGATGATGACATTGTCTGTGCAGACGACCCGACCCGGAATCCCAATTCCGATGATGTGCTGGGTTTAGTGGCCAACAACAATGTTGTGGTAACAGACAATCGCCCCAATAACCGTGATGTTAACATCCAGGCCGGGATTATGGCTATAAACGGTTCTTTTACCGCCCAAAATTATGCCGGGCGGCCGGCGGCCGGTGTTTTGAGGGTTACCGGGAGTATTGTGCAAAACCGCCGGGGGCCGGTAGGTACTTTTAGTCGTTGGAGAAACACAATCATGCACGGGTTTAGTAAACGCTACCGGTTTGACTCGCGTTTTAGCCTGCTCTCGCCTCCCAAATATCCCTATGTACGTTCCCTTCGCCTGGTCGGATGGTGGGAATAGCCGGCTACCAGGCGAAATATAATTCGGTTTCTATTTTACTTCCTTGCCGGTTATGCCGATAAAAACTCTATTAGACCTGGATTTTAAAGGGAAAACGGATTTTCATACCCGGGAAGGACGCCCATGGCCTTGGAAGTCAACATTATCCGTGTTGCCAAAGAGATACTCAAAACACATATTGCCAAAATACCGGCCTCGCTGCATGGCGTCGATAAGCAGGTTTTTCTCGGCAACGAGGTCCTGCCCACCCTTCCCGAAAAACATAAAATTGTTTTACAAAAACTGCTCAATCATTTTTTAATGAACATGCGGGAATCGCAAGCCTCGGATATTGATTTGGGGGGATGGGGTTCCCAGCAGAAAATCTGGGTTCGGGTGCACGGCAGAAAGAAACCTCTGCCGGAGTTGGGGGAATATCTCACCGAAGAAACCGATCTGATTGTCCAAAATCTGCTTACCCAGGGACAACGATTTGCCCTGTATGACCGGCGCGCCCTGGATTTTTCTTATACATTGAAAAGCAAAAACGGGGATAATTTCCGCTACCGCGCCAGCGCTTATTTCGATTTGGAATCTATCTCTTTAAATCTCCGGGCCATCAATAATCACATCATTCCTTTTCGCTCCTACGGTTTTCCGCCCCAGGTGGCCAGGGTTCTCAGCCTGGCGCATACACACGAGGGTTTGATCCTGGTGACGGGAATTACCGGCTCCGGGAAAAGCACCACCCTGGATGCTATTGTGGATATGAATAATCGCAATGTTGACGGCCATATCGTCATTATTGCTTCGCCGGTAGAATTTATTCATCGATCCAAACGATGTATAGTCAAACACCGGGAAGTGGGGATAGATACACTCTCTTTTAAACGAGGCACGATTGAGGCGCTGCGCCAGGACCCGGATATTATCATCATCGGCGAAATGCGCGACCCGGAAACAATTTTGGCCGCCCTGGAAGTTGCCGACAGCGGTCATAAAGTGTTCTCAACTTTGCATACCTCCTCTGCCGTGGAAAGCCTCGACCGGATTATCGGTGAGGTGCCGCCCGTAGAGCATGACCGGGTGCGGTATCGCCTGGCGGATATTCTGCGATGTGTGATTTCCCAAAAATTAGTGCCCAGCCTGGACGGCAAACGAGTGCTGGCTACGGAGATTATGGTGATGTCTCCCTCTATCCGTGCGGCGATTAAAAACAACAACACCGGGGAAATTTACCAGATGATCTCCGAGGGACATCAATATGGGATGCATACCATGGAACAAGATTTACGAAGACTTTACCAGGAACGGAAGATTGACCTGGATATCGCTTTTAATTTTGCCAACAACAAACGCCGGATGCGGCAATTGATGCATGGCAAAATGTTGTTGAAATCAGGATGATAAAACGGGTTGGCAGGGATGGCTAAAAACGAGAAACATGTAATCGGCATTTACCTGGAAGGAGACTTCTTTTATGTCTCGCACCTGTGTAAATCGGGCAAAAAGGTGCAACTGGTTGACGCCGAGTTTGTGGAACTGGCCCCGCACAAACAAATAACCCCCGCAGGGGCATTCAATGAGCAAGGCGATCTGGATTTTCTGCAGGACGATTCGGATATTCATTTCAGTGCAGATATCCCGGACCAGGATATCCTCCTCACCGAAACGGATTACAGCTCTGAAAATGCCAAAATCGAATTGATTCGCGAAACTCTCCAAAAATACCAGGATAAAAAATATCTAGTGGCGCTTACGTTAGCGGAACCGCAGGTGTACTACTCATATTTTACCTCGAATTGGGGGCTGTCCGGAGAAAAACTCAAGCGCCGGGTTATTGTGGAGCTTACCAAAATACGGCCGGATGCAGAATTGCTTACCCCGGCGGATTTGCATTGTATCGAATTGGCTGACGGCCGAATAATGGCTGCGGCGCGCGATACGGAAATACAACTCTACCACCTGGTTTCCGGCGCTATCCCCCAATTGAATAGCCGTATGCAGTTTGTCGAAAGCGCGGAACTGTCCCTGGTGAACCTGGTCATCGAAAACTACCACTTCCTGGAAAAAGAAGTCAGCCTGATTGTCTACCTCGGCAACGAATTTAGCCGGCTGATCTTTCTCCAGGGACGGCAAATTCTGAACGTCTCTTACATCATCGGGGTAGGCGTCGATGCGGCAAACATCAACAATACTATTTACAGTCGTATTCTTCTGGAGATGGACAACCTTAGCCTTCCCAAGGTGCATAATATTATTCTCAGTGGAGAGGCCTGCGAAAGCGGCCTGAAAGAGTTCCTGCTGGAGATGATTCCCGAGGAATCCAATATCGACTACCTGACTTTTCAACGGCTGGAAATTGCCGGCATCGATTCTTTGTTAGCCCGCTTTGCCGTTCCCACAGGCGCCGCTTTAAGAGCCCTGGAGCCCCGGAAGGATCGTTTCTACAACATCGATTTGACGCCGTTCTATTTAAAGGAAAGCCGTAAAAAATTAAAATTAGGCCCGGCCGGATGGCTTTTGTTCGCCCTGATTCCTATCCTGACGTTGCTGATCACCTTTAAATTTTCTCAACAGAAAAAAGAATTGATCGAGCTCCGGCAGCAGGAAAAATATAGCCGGGGGGAACTGGTTTATCTTCAGAATATGGAAATGCGCCTGAATACGGTTAAGCAAAAACTTTCCAACTATGAGAACACCCTGGGAGTGCTGGATTCCATTCCGCTGGCTTCCCATGCCTGGAGCGCCTATCTGTACCAGGTCTCCGGGGCTGCTCGGAAAGTTGGCAAAGTATGGATAAGCGATATCGCCCCGGCAAAAGATGGCCGGGTGATTCTGCGCGGCTACTCAATATGGCGGAATCGTATCCCTCAATTTGTAGACCAGGTGGGAAACGCAGCTCTCAACAAAGTGGAAATGTTCGAAATTCGCAAGAAAAAATTCTATAGTTTCGAGATCTATGCGGAATTACCGGATCAATAAAGAGGTTGGTTGTGTCCTATAAAATTCGGAATATAATCGTTCTGATTGTTTTCAATATGCTTATTGTCTTGCTGGGAGGATTTCTTACGCTTTGGTCCTATCCTCGCAAACTCGAAGAAGTGCGTAAGGAGGTCCGGCAGGTTAATCAGCAAATCCGGCAATTAGAGGGGATCGAATCGGAATACTATCTGCTGGATGATATTATTAAACAGAAAGAAGCAAAACTGGCGAGTATTGATAAAATACTCCGCTCCAGGATAACCCCGAACTTAACCTACAAATACCTGAACCGGATTGTCAACCGGGTTGGTTTTATCGCCTTTGATATGCTCTATCTCCGTAGCGAGGCCAGGGAAAAATTTGGCTACAATGTTTACCGCATCAAAGGCGAGGGGAGCTATGAGCGGATAGTGAAGCTGATTTGGTTTCTGGAGCGAGGCCCGTATGTGTATGTGATCGATAAACTGAATCTGCACGGCCTGGAAAGCCGCGACCCGGATAGCTTTGCTTTCCGGCTGATTATTACCTTTGAGATGGAAGTGCGGGCCTACTATGCCGATGTGCAGGATTTTCCTGAAGTGCAGCGCAGTTTAGCGGATGTTGTCCCGCCGAAAACCCGAAATCCCTTTTACCCCCACGTGTTGAGGGATATTCCCCCCAATACTGAAAATTTAGTGGAAGTTGAGCGGGCTGAACTAAAGGCGGTAATCAAGGGGAAGGCGCTGATCTCCGACGCCAACGGCAACACCCAGATGCTTTCTGTGGGCGACAAGGTTTACCTGGGCTACCTGGAAAAGGTCGATCCAAACCGGAACATGGCTGTGTTTAGCCTGAACAAGGGGGGGATATACGAAAAAGTTGTCTTAAAACTGCGTTTTGAAGAATAAGGGTTGGGAGAACACCTATGAAATATCGAATTCGAATTGTGGTAGCCGCGCTGCTCTTGTTGACGGTCGGCATTACCGGCGCCCAGACTAAATTGTTTCCGCCGGAGGCGCGCAAAGCCGCCGGCTCGGCAGATGAAAGGGTTTCATTTACCAAGACGACCTCTTTCAGCTTTGCCATGTCCATATTAAACGACCTGAGCAAGCGCTACCTGAATAAAGTCATTGTTGATCCGGAAGATCGCACCATGCCCATTGATGTGGATATAAATCAACTGCACTGGCTGACGGCCCTGGAACTGATCCTGAAAAAAAACAGCCTGTGGTATGAAGAGTATCCCGATTACATCAAGATTGTACCATTGATCAAAGACGGCAAAAGCCGCATTATCACGGATAAAGACAAGAGTAAAAAATACCATACCCGGGAAGTGGAAATATCGGCCATCTTTTTCGAGGGGGATGCGGCGAAAATCCGCCAGATGGGAAGCAGTTGGAGCCTTTTCCGGGGCAAAAATGTCAACCTGGGGATACGCCAGGGCGCTTCCGACACCAAGGCCGGGCTTATGGAAATTGAACTGAATCCCAACCTGACTTTTGGCGAGATCAGCAGCATATTCCGTGCTCTGGAAAGCAGCCAGGTGGGGGAAGTGATCTCCAGTCCCAAAATTACCGTAAGGTCCGGGGAAGAGGGAAGAATCCAGGTTGGGAGCGATATTGCCGTTACCTTGCAGGATTTTTCCGGGAATACGATTACCCAGTTTTTTTCCACCGGTTCCATCATCAAAGTAAAACCGGAGGTTATTGAATATGATTCGGTTTTTTTTATCAACCTGAGTTTGCAGATCGAGCGGAGCAGCAGCACCATGGGCGATGCGGGCCTGGAGATTAAAAAATCGCTGGCAAAGACCGCGGTAATGCTCCTGGACGGCGAAGAAACCATGATCGGCGGTCTGCTCATTAACGAAGACACCCGGGTAAGAGAAGGCGTGCCGATTTTGAAAGACCTGCCCTGGTGGTTTTTCGGCTTGCGGTACCTGTTCGGCTACGAAAGCAAAAAAGACGTCAAAAAAGAACTTCTGATTTTGCTGAAAATAGACTTGCTGCCCAGCCTGGAAGAGCGCTACCAGGCCAAGTTGAATCGCACCCCGGAGTCCGGGAAATTGAAACAAACCCTGGAAAAATATCGCCGCCAGTTCAAGGAATATCGCAAACAGTTGCATGAAAGCAAAGAATAGGTTTGGGAGAACAAAATGAATGTCCGCTTACATATCTTTATTACATTGGCAGTTGCACTGGCCTGGTTTTACGGTTGTGAGACCCCCACAGAAAAAAATAAAGACGGGCAAGTTACTGTTATCGGGCAGGTGTTGAACTCGACAACGAATCAGCCCGTGGCGGAAGCGGTGGTGCAGGTGCTGGATGTTGACCCGACGGCCACTACTTTTACCGATGCCGAGGGGCAGTTTTTCGTCCGGTTCGAAATTGAGGCTTCTACCGAAGTGCGGATTACCGTCTACAAAGAAAGCTACCTGGCCGACACCACCAAAGTACTGGCGGTGCCGGACCGGCAGTTGAATATACCCTACCTGCGTCTGACTCCCACATCCTATACCCCTGTTAACTCCGGGGATGCTGCCAGCATCATCCTTTTCGGCCAATCGGCGCCCAATATCGGCGTGCGGGAGAGCGGTTCGCCGGAGTCTGCCCAATTAGTATTCGAAGTGCAGGATTCTTCCGGCCAGGCTGTCGACTTAAACCATTCCGTGGAAGTCCGGTTTTCGATTGGCTCCGGGCCGGGCGGCGGCGAGTTCCTCCATCCTATCCGCGTTACTACCGACGCCGGGGGACATGCCGCAACCTATCTCTTTAGCGGCGTCCGGGCCGGGGTGGTGCAGATTATCGCCGAAGTGAACAACAACGGCCAAATCATCCGTTCCATCCCTGTCGCGATAAGCATCCACGGCGGCTTGCCGGATTCCCTCCATTTCAGCGCAGCGGTGGAAAAGCTCAATTACCCGGGATATAATATTTTTGGTTTGACAGATGGAATTACCGCCTACGTCGGGGATAAGTACGGCAACCCGGTGCGGCCCAATACCGCCGTGTATTTTACCACCACCGGCGGGATTATCGAGGGTTCTTCGCAAACCAACCAGCAAGGGGAAGCCTCGGTAAATTTGATTTCCGCGGAGCCGCGCCCTGTTCATCCCACCTTAGGGACTGGCTTTGCCACCGTTACCGCCTCCACCGCCGATGAGCATCAAAACACCATCTTTGCCGATGCGATTGTGCTCTTTTCCGGAACACCGCAGTTAAGTATTTCTCCCTTTACGTTTGATATTCCCAACGGCGGGGCGCAGACTTTTGTCTATACTGTGAGCGATCAAAACGGAAACCCATTAGCCGGGGGAACCAATGTTACCGTAGCGGTAAGCGGCGAGAACATCAATGTGTTAGGTACAACCGAGGCGACCATCCCCGATACCCAGAGCCGGAGCTGGACCAGCTTTGCCTTTACGATTGCAGATGCAGTAGATACGGTGGAGGTCGCCAAACCGGTGACCATCGAAATAAATACCGTCGGCCCCAATGGAGCGGCGTTGCTGAGTATCGGGGGAACTTCCAACTAAACACGCCAATGTCTGTTCCGGCAGTTTGCCGGATTATGCCCGGGCGGGTAGTCCCCAGCCCTGGGGGGATTTTCTTAAATAATGGCCATCAATTCAAATTCGCAGGTGTGAGTGTCTGTGCCGAAGGGAGGCTGGAGGAGTTGTACTTTCCGGAAGCATTCAATGCCCTGCAGCCGCTCGATAAACTTCTCGGTAAGCGCTATAGATTTAGAGTGCTGCTCCAGAATCTCCCCATAGACATGCACATGGTATTGAATCGGGTAATCTGATCCCCTTTCAGCAGAAGGGTGGGAGTCCTGAAAACGATGGAATTGCAGTTTGTTTAAGCGCACATAAGGCGGCGTCTCGTAACTGAACAGCCGCAGCACTTCCAACATCGAGATGTCTTGGCCGAAATCCCGGCCCGCTTCACGCTTTTTCAGTTTAATCAACTTGGATTGATTTCCCATTTGTAATTCCTTCCTGGTAATGTAATTTCCCTGAACTGTGGATGTAGCCAAAACAGATTTAAATTACGGTATGGTGATGAATCCCTTGCAGGCAACAGTCGCTCTTTCGGCGCCGGAGCGGCTTGACAAAGTAGTTCAAAAAGCCTTTCCGCAACTCTCTCGCCGACATGTTCGCAAACTGATTGAGCAGGGGAGCGTTTACCTGAACAATCGCCGGATACACCGCCAGTCTTTTCTGGTCAGGCCTGCCGGGCAAATTCGCCTCCGGGTTTTTGATTACGACGGCAGCGCCATTGACCGGCTTGCCGAACAGGTGAATTGGCCGGAACTCATCCTCTTCCGGGATAAGCACCTGGCGGCAGTGAACAAGCCTGCCGGCATTCCCTCTGCGCCTACCCGGGAATCGGATCGGCGCCACGTTTATCATTACCTGGTTCAGCAGGGGCTGCTCCCCGGGACGTTCTATCCCTTTCATCGCCTGGACATCGGAACCACCGGCCTGCTGCTGATTCCCCTGACCCGGGAGACGGCGGCTTCGCTGAATGAGCAAATGAAACGTAGGCAGATTGAGAAGCATTACCTGGCCGTTGTAAGCGGCCGGGACATACAGAACCAATGGAGTGTGGATGGATTTCTCTCCGCTTATCGCGGCAAAGCCCGGCCGGTTGTTTTCTCGGATAAGCCGAAAGAAGGTTATCGCCCATCCCGAACCGATTTCCGGCTGTTGTTCGCCAATCCATCTAAGTCGCTGGCGCTGATCGAGGCTGTTCCCCGCAGCGGCCGAACGCATCAAATTCGTGCTCATCTGCAGGTCTCCGGGCTGGCGATTTTGGGAGATACATTGTACGGTTCTGCAAGGCATACGGTTTTCTCAAACGCCCAGTTCGCATTGCACTGCCGGGAGATGAGTTTTCATCACCCCCATTTCAAAGAACGCTTATCCCTGAAAGCGCCCCTCCCTGAACCGCTAAAAATATTCATCCGTAAACATTTTAAGGCGTACCTGACAGATTAAAGACAATTATTGTACCACTTTCCAAAAGCGCCTGAAAATCGTCAATTTGATGAAAAAGCTAGGGGTATGTGCCGGTTTTTTCGACAGGGGAGGGGGGAGGTGTCGATTTTTAGTGCGTGAATTAAGAAAAGTTTATTATGCGGTGTTTCGTGGTCGAAACAGGAGTCTCAACCTCTTTTAGGCGCTTAGAGCGCGTACATCGCAATTTTTTGTCGATTTGTTACTATTCAGCATTTATTTGCAAATAATTTAATTTTTTATAAATTAAGCCATGCTACCACTTGAACTACAAGCGCAAATTTCAAAGCTGCCTGAAGAGACACGTTCTTTATTTGAAGCGGTCATTGTTTTTTA
>JAJRYW010000226.1 GCA_024275555.1 Calditrichota bacterium
CCCTCTCTTTTTACAATGCAAATTATCCGGATATTGTATTTCCAATTGCTGTTTTCTGCTAATGGCCCGCGCAGCTTGTCAAACCAGGCTGACAGAACCGATCTTGTTTAGGAAAACCGGGAGTTTATTGTGAAATTTCGCGACTGCTTTTTTATTCTGATTGTCCTGCTGGTTGGACATTCCTGCAAAACCACCGAAGGCGATCCGTTTACCTTTACCATCGGCGCGGGGGCGATTGTGGTCAATTCGACCATCCACGACGCCCGGATATTTCTGGATTACCGGGACACCGGTCTGGTTACCCCGGCGATTATCAGCGATGTGCGGGAAGGGCGGCATGTTGTGCATGTCTTCCTGGCCGGTTACCGGGGCCTGCCGGATTCGCTGGAAGTAAATGTCATCGAGGGTGAAGAATCGGTGATCGAGTTTGACTTGAACGAGACGCCGTCCGTGGGCGTCATGGAAATTAACAGCACCCCGCCCGGCGCCCTGGTAAAACTGAACAAACTGCCTTTCGGCCGCACGCCGGTTGCCATCGAAGGGCTGCAGAGCGGTTCCTACCGGGTGGAATTGCTGAAAGGAAGCTATCACACCGTCCGGCAAGCGGTTGACCTGCCGGCCAATCAGCGGGTGCAGTTGAGCGTCCCGCTGGAGTTGAACAATCATCTGATTCTGGTGGAGCACTTTTCCAATACCGATTGCCCCCCCTGCCCGGAGGCCGACGAAATTTTGGAGCGGATCAGCCAGGAACTGGGGCCGGACTCGCTCTCGGCAATTGCTTATCATCCCGATTTCCCCGGTCCGCAGGACCCCTTCTTCCTGGCCAACCCGGAGACCAACCTGGCTCGCTATGATTTTTACCAGCGCCGGCCCCTGCCGCATGTGCTGGTTGACGGGGTGCGCGAGATGGTCGGCACCTTGAACCTGGAATCCCGGCTGCGCAGCGCCATCGAGAGCCGCCGCAACCGCCGGCCGCCGGTGGCGCTGGACTTCTGGAATTTCCACGAGGTAAAGCAGGACCCCAACGTGATTTCCGGGCGGGTGAAGGCCGAGGTGCTGCAGGAGTTGCCGCCGGGAAATTATTTGGTGCGTATCGCCTTGATTGAACGGCACATTACTTTCCCGGCGGCCCCGGGCTCCAACGGGCAAACGGAATTTTACGACATCATGCGGGTGATGCATTCCTCCGATCTGGCCCCGGGACGCTACGGGGCGCCTTTAACTACCGGAGCGGGGACGGACATGTTTGTCGATTTCCGCTTTGAGCGCCAACCCGGCTGGGGAGACGAACTGGCCGTGGTCGCCTTTGTACAAAATGACGACACCCGCGAGGTGCTGCACTCCATCTGGTCGCCGACCTTCTTAAAAAATTGATCCCGAAAACAAATAAAGTATAGAGGAAATTATGAAAACGATCTACCTTTCCATGTTGCTGCTGCTCTTTACTCTTACCGCTTTTTCCCAGGGCCGCATGGCCCCGGATTTTGTACTTCCCGATCTTGACGGGCAAAACTACCAGCTATCGGAACAGATCGGAAAAGGGCCTGTTTTTATAAACTTCTGGGCTACCTGGTGCATTCCCTGCCGCTCGGAGATGAAAAAGCTGAAAAAAATCTACAAAAAATATCATAAGCAGGGGGTAACCTTTCTGGCCATTTCCATTGATGATCCTAAAACCATGGGAAAAGTCAAAAGCTTTGTCAACACCAACCGCTATCCTTTTAAGGTGCTGCTGGATACCAACAACGATGTATTTAAACTCTACCAGGGAACCAATCCGCCGTTAAGTATACTGATTGACAACGACGGGCAGATAGTCTACACCCACACCGGCTACCGGAAGGGCGACGAGAAAAAAGTAGAACAGAAAATTGCCGAGCTTTTGAACGAGGAGTAAAAACTGACTATGAAGATTTTCCTGGTGCGAATTTGTTTGTTGTGGATTATTGCCGGGGCGGGATTGCTGTCGGCCCAGGACAATCTCCGCTACTTCGGGCGTTTACATCTTGAATACTCGTGGAATCGGAGTGAACTTATTGATTATCAGAACAATGAAAGTTTTTTTGACAACTGGAGCGAAGCCAATCTCCAGTATAAATACTTCCGCATCGGGGCGCGATTTGAGATGCACAATGCTCCCCAGACCTTTGCCTTTGACCAGACCATTCGCCGCGGCGATCTGCCCTTTCGCTATGCTGAATATGACCGCGGCAACCTGAATCTGCGGGTGGGGAATTTTTACGAGCTGCTGGGGAGGGGGTTGGTGCTGCGTTTGTTCGAAAACCGGCAGCTCCGCTACAACACCATGGGCGACGGGGTGCGGTTTGTTTATCTGAATCCCCTGTTTAATGTGAAACTGATGGCCGGCCAATCGATCAACCGGGTGCAGGAGCGCCAAAGCGCCTTCCAGGCCGGGGAAGTGAAACTGAAGCCGTTCAAATTTGCCCAGGTCGGGGGAACCTTTTTAACCACCGATCCGGCCGATAAAGATCGCGTTTCCTGGGGATCGATCTTTTCCGATGTGAATTTTAAGTATGGCAGTTTCTACCTGGAATACGCCCGGGAAGATAATCCCAACAAACGGAAAAAGGGCGATGCGCTCTACCTGAACAGCAACCTGTTCCTGGGGCCTTTCAGCCTGTTAATGGAATACAAGGATTTCGATCAGTTCAAGCAGTTCGAGGGTACGCTCTACAATAACCCGCCCCTGGTGGCCCGCGAGCATCTCTTCACCCTGCTCAACCGGCATCAGCTAATCCAAAATGCCGATGATGAGCGCGGATTCATGCTCGAGGCCAGCTATCCGGTCATTGAAGACGGCGTACTGCTGTTTAATTACAGCCGCACCGAAAACCATAACAAGGCCCTCCTCTACCAGGAATACTACGGCCAGTTTGATTGGCTGACCAATGGCGATTGGGAGGTGCTTTCCGCTTTTGGGCGGCAGGAAGATGCGGCGGCCCGCTATCTTAATTTTGTGCAAAGTCTTGTTTTTCAGATAAATGATACCTATGCTTTGAAGGGAAGCTATGAGCATCAGCACGCCCGGCGGAAGCTGAACAATCAGCAGTTTTACAGCCAGGCGCTCAGCCTGGGCTTTAGCCACGCCCCGGGTTGGACAATTTCTTTCTTGGGAGAACGCACCACCGAGCAGGAGTCGGAGCAGGAGTTCTGGGCCGCCGGGCAATTGGAGCTTACTTTTTTCCAAAAGACCGACCTCTCTCTGTTTGTCGGCGCCCGCCGCGAAGGTAAGATTTGCATCGGCGGGGTCTGCGTGAACAAACCGGCCCTGGAAGGCGTGGAAATCACTTTAATTACCCGATTTTAGGAGCAGGAATGACCAGAAGAGTAAAGCGCCGCCAGGAACTGGAACTGGATATAGACAAAGTCGCTTTCGGCGGAAAAGGGATCGGGTATGTTGATGATTACGTGGTTTTTGTCGAAAATACGCTGCCGGGCGACCGGGTGAAAGTGCGGGTGCGCAAAGCCCGAAAAAATTACGCCGAGGCTTACCCGCTGGAGATTCTGAGGCCTTCCCCGTTGCGCCGGGAAGCGCCTTGCCCGCATTTTGGCTACTGCGGCGGCTGCAAATGGCAAAATGTCGACTATGACCGGCAACTGATTTTCAAAAAGGCCCATGTCGAAGAATCCCTGCTACATATTGGCAATGTGCAGCCGCAGGTGTTGCACGATCCGATTCCCTCCCGGGAGATTTTCGGCTACCGGAACAAGATGGAATTTTCCTTCTCCGATAACCGCTGGCTGACCCCGGAAGAGCTGAAGAACCCCGAGCTTAAAAAAGGCTACGCCCTGGGTTTCCATGTCCCCCGGCATTATGATCGTATTTTAGAGGTTAGCGAATGTTTGCTGCAATCTGCGGTGATGAACCGCGTTTTTACTTTTAGCAAAGAGTTTTTCCGGGAGGCCGGCGCGCCGGTCTACAACCCGCACACCAAAGAGGGACTGCTGCGCTACCTGGTGCTGCGGCAATCCTTTGCCCGGAATGAGGTAATGGTAAACCTGGTTACCACTGCATCCATCCCGGAGGTCATGCAGAAGTTTGCCGCCGGCTTAAGCGAACATTGTCCCGAGGTTTCCAGCGTGTTTAATGCCGTCAATTCACGTCTGGCGCAAATTGCCCAGGGGGAAGAATATCATCTGATCCGGGGCAAGCCGAACCTGGTGGAGCAGTTGGGCCGCTTTCAATTTGAGATTTCCCCGGAATCTTTTTTCCAGACCAACTCCCTCCAGGCGGAAACTCTCTACCAAGTGGTTGAGCAGTTTGCCGAACCGCAGGGGAAGCGGATTTGGGATCTCTATTCCGGGGCCGGGAGCATTGCCATCTTTCTGGCCGCGCAGGCCAAAGAAGTGCTGGGATTCGAGATTGTCGAGAATGCGGTGAAAGACGCCTATCGCAACGCCGAATTGAATAAGATCGACAATTGCCGGTTTATTGCCGGCGATCTGCGCTTCCAGTTGGAAAAACACGCCCAGCAGCCTCCCGAGGTGCTCATCTGTGATCCGCCCCGCGCCGGAATGCATAAAGAGGTGCTGAAGGCCATCCGCGCATTGCAGCCGCAGCGAATTGTTTACGTCTCCTGCAATCCCGCCACCATGGCCCGGGACCTCATCGAACTGACGGGTGATTACCAGGTTGTGGAAGTGCAGCCGGTGGACATGTTCCCGCATACTTATCACATAGAAAGCGTCGCCAAATTAATAAGAAAATGAAAAAACTTTCCTTAGACGAAATCAGCGAACAGCGATTGAAGGCCGAAGAAGCCCGCCATGCCCGCCGCTACCCGATTTATGTGCTGCTGGATAATGTCCGCAGCCTGTATAACGTCGGCTCGATCTTCCGCACCGCCGACGCCGCCCGGATCGGCAAGCTGTATCTCTGCGGCATTACCGGGAAGCCTCCCCGCAAGGAGATCGACAAAACCGCCCTCGGGGCCGTGGAAACGGTGCCCTGGGAGCATCATCCCGACGCCGTGGAGTTGATCCGTCGCTTGAAATCCGAAGGAATGCATATTATCGCCCTGGAGCATACCTCGGAAAGCATCAGTCATTGGGAGTATTCTTATCCCTGGCCGTCCTGCCTGGTGATCGGGCACGAGGTGTGGGGGATTCAGGATGAAGTGCTGGCTCTGGCAGACAGCGCCCTGGAAATCCCCATGTTCGGCGCAAAACATTCGCTCAATGCCAGCGTTGCCTTTGGGATTGCTGTGTACGATATGCTCTACAAATACCGGTGCTCCACCCGGCGATAGACATACACCTTTCCTTACTGTACCGGAAACAACGGTTCCATAACCCGCCATTCCCGGAACTCAACTGCGTCTGGGGTGCTGCGAGCAATGACCGTTTTTTAACCGCAACTGACTGCTGCTGCCCACAGCAAGCGCTGTCCATTAATCTGCATTTTTCTTCCAATTCCCGTATATTTTGTCGAATAATTAAAGGCAGGTATAGCCTTAACCGAAATTTTAACTTATCTTTATCGAGGCAGTACGGACGGATCGATATTTATGCACCTGCTCCGAAACTGCCGGTTTGGTTTAGCGACATCTAAATAACCCGGTTCAATTTGGTAATATCGGAAGCTTATGTCTTCATTGATGTACATCGTTGCCCCCCCGGGAGAATTATCCGGGCAGATCCGGGCCCGGTTGCGGGAACTGGAATACTCTTCGGAAGTATTCGATAGCCCGGCGGCCTTGCTGGAGGCTGTTCACCAAAGTGCGCCGGAAGTGGTAGCCCTCCACAGCAGTCTCCTGCCTGCCGGCGAGGCCCTGGAAACCCTGGCCTCGGGAACGATGGTGATTGTTTTTGCCGAATCAATGGAGGTTGACCGGCGTCTGGAACTCTATCGGCAAAATGTGAAGCAGGTGGTTGTGGCTAAAACCGATCTGGCCTTGCAGGTCAGCCTGGCCATCAAAATGCTCTATTTTCGCAATAAAGAGTTGCATCACTACCGCCAGCAGTCATTAACCCAGGGAACCGTGCAGGCCTTTCCCCTGCAGAATATTCTCCAGAACGCTTTATTGGAAAAGAAAAATTTGATTATAAAAGTACGTCATCCCGAGATGGACGCCAAGCTGCGTACTTTTCAGGGACACCTGATCCATGCCTTTACCTCCCATCTGAGCAATGAGGAAGCTGTCTTAAAACTGCTGCAGCTTTCCTCCGGCTCGATTACCATTCGCAGTTACCAAAAGCTGAGCGAATACGCCCCGATTTCCGCCTCGGTTGCGGCGATCATCGCTGAAGCCCGCTTTGAGACGCTGGAGATTCAGGAAGGCCTGGAGCGCCTTTGCCGGGGCCTTTCCAACCCCGGGCTGGTGCGAAACACTGCGGAGAACCAAACTGCGGTGACCGAAGAGCAGCAGCAGATTCTCGACCTGGTCGAGAACGAAACACCCTTTCAAAAGTTATTAATGCTCAGCCCTTTCCCGGTGCTGAAAAGCGCCCGGCTGATTTTTCAGCTTTGCCAGTCCGGTCGCCTGGCCGCCCGGGGGGAAGGCGCGACGGTGGAGGCTTTCCAGGCCGAAGATATCCGCTACATCCGCGACCATCTCTTGCCGGAAGGGGTAAACGAAGGCGCGCTGATTGTATTAGGCTTGCCGGGCGCCGGGCGCAGCGAGTTGGTGCGCACCATTGCCGGTTTCCAGCAGGCCCAGATCAAATCGGCCCAATCGCTGGAGTTTACCCGCTTAAAACTCTCACAAGACCTGGTGCTCTCGCTTTGCGGTGTTTCCATCCGGGAGAGCTTCTTGCCGATTCTGGAAAAACTGGCCGAGGGGATCATTGCAGCCGTTTTTTTGGTGGATTATCAAGATCGCAGCCAGTATGAATTCTGCCGCTATATCTTCGGGCAAATCCGGAATCTATATTCGTTTCCCATAGTGGTTGGAATCACCCGGCCGGGCGAGGATGAAACAGCCGCCTGTCAGGAATTTCGCAAAACATTTGGTCTCCCCCGGGATATCCCGGCGGTTCCGGTTAACCCGGCTTCCTTTGCAGATTTTCGGAAATTGCTGCACGGCCTGGAAAAAGAAACGGTTGTGTCCGGAGAGGAGCCGGAGAATGCATGATCTGCTGATCTACCTGACTGAAAAAGTATACCGTGATGAGGTTCGCCAGCTATTTTCCGGCGCCGGGTGGCGGGCCACCCTGGTGGAAGACCTAGATGAAGTGGGGGAATTGCTCCAGCAGGAATTGTTTGATCTGATCCTGGTGTGGACCGGCGAATTTGAAAAACTGAGCAATGTGATTGCCCTCCTGGAAGTAGATAATTATGATTATATACCGGTTGTTGCAGCAACGCCCCATAGGGAGACGGCCCTGAAAATGGCCGCCCAGCCGGTGGTCGATGTGCTGACTATTCCCATGGCAAAGGAAGAGTTCTTTCAACGGATACGGCTGGTGCTGGAAGACTCCGGCGCAATTGCTACGGTGGTGGAAGGCTCCAATTGGCAGGGCAGTATCGAAGAGTATAACTTAGTCGATTTGATTCAGATGATCGAACACCGGGGAGTGGATGCCATTCTTACCATGACCTGCAACGGCAAATCCGGGCAGGTGTTCTTCCGCAAAGGTAAGATTGTGGATGCTCAATTCCAGACTTTGCAGGGGATGAACGCCTTAAAAAAGATGGCGTTTTGGCCGTACGGCTATTTTAAGACCGCCCTCGGCCATCTGCCGGACGGAACCGATCAATTGCGGCTCAGCAACCAGGATATTTTAATGATCCTCATCGAGTACCTGGTGAAACAAAGCCGTTTGCTGGACGGCTTACCGGAGCTTGATGAGTTGCTGCAACTGGTCCCCGGGCAGTCCATCAAAGAGCTGACCCCGCTCCAGCATCTAATAACCAATTATTGCGACCAGCCCACGTCCACCCTGGATTTGCTGCTTTCGCTGGGAGATCAAAATGAGGATATTCTGACCGAAGTGCATGTGTTGCTTCAACAGGGGGTTTTGGGGCGTTACCAGGAGATAAAAGACCGATTGGAAACCAGGCAACAATCCGGGTTGGGGAAGCTGGTCTCTTCGCTATCTTCGCTGTTTAAAAGGAAAGAAGAGACGCCCTATTACGGCGCCGACTATTATGAAGACCAGGAAGAATCCTTTCAGCCTGCCCTGGAGATTGCCCCTCTGAAACTCACCGGGGAAATACAGGAACAAATTCAGCAAAAAATCTCCCGGATGTACCCATGAAATTCATCGAGACGCTGGTTGTTTGTCCGGAAACGCAACTTCTGGAAGAATTATTGCAAAGTTGGAAACCCCGCAAAATTCGCCAATTCGGGCTGGACGTTTACCGGGTGGAAATTTTGGAGGATCTGATCGGTATGTTCTACCTGGTCGGCCGGGATCAGGAATATTCCCCGGAGTTGCTGGATCATTTGCAAAGCCATCTGCAATGGCTGATGGTGATAACCGATGAAAAGATCAGCCAGCTATCTTCCCGGGCGCACAAAACGATCGAGGAGTTGACTGCCCGTTTTCCCGGGGCGCCGCTCTTATACGCCCTTAAAATGGAGAAGCGGAATCTCAATTATATTAGCGAACCGGCGGCAAAACAAGGATTCTATCTCCGGGAAAACGGCTGCATTCTGTTCTGGAATAGCGCGGTTCCCCAATCGCTGAGAAATCTCTGGCGCCATCTCTTCTCATTTAATAGCAGCGGTTGATCGGCTTATCGCCAGGACTCCCCTAGCAAGTGCGGCATCGACCGGAAACGCAGCAGGACGCCCGGGCGGGCGCCGGCCGGGAATTTGCCGGAAGTCGAATCTCCGCTGCACTCCCAATCGCTTAAAACGCTCAAAATAATTGACAATACAAGCTGCGTCGCTTAACTTCCCCCAAACCGGAGAGGTTATGAAAACGGATATTCAATCCTTCAACAGCATAGAAGCTGCCAAAATCTTAGGGGTAAACGTATCCACAATCAAACGGTGGACCGATAGCGGAAAATTAGAGTGTATCAAAACCGCCGGCGGGCACCGGAAGTTTTTGCCGGAACACCTGGCGAAGTTCCTCGAGCGGAACAAAAAGCAGACTTCCAGGGCCAGTCTTTTTCCGCTTGATAAAAAAGCCGATCTGCATATCAGCCATTTAATTATGAAATCGGATTACCCGGCCCTGGTGAAAATTGTGCGCAAAGAAGCCCTGCGGGGGAAGCACTCGGCGGTGCAGAAAATACTGAACGGTCTCTACCTGGGCCAGCATCCCCTCTACCAAATTTACGACCGCCTGGTTACCCCGGCGCTCCACGGTATTGGGGAATTGTGGGAAAAGGGACGAATTAGCGTTGTTGAGGAGCACCTGGCCACCCAGCTTCTCCGCGACAGTATTGTGCGGCTCCAGGGGATTATCCGTCTTCCGGCCCCCCAAAACGGCATAGCCCTCTGCCTGGGCCTTTCCTCGGAACTCCATGATCTGGCCTTGAAAATGGTTCATCACTTGCTGGAGTTGCGGGGATACCGGGTGCTCTACGGCGGGCAGCAAACACCGGTCATCGGTATGGAAAAACTGCTCGCAACCGCCCGGCCCGAGCGGATATACATCTCCAGCACGGTGGTCGAGTTCGGGATGATGGTTCAGCGGGAGTTCGATGAAATCTGCCGGCTGGCCGGGGAAACGGGAACGCATGTTTTTGTCGGCGGACCCGGGTTTGATCAGCTCGATTACCAGCGCCCGGCGGTCGTTAAGCGCCTCTACACCTTTGAAGAAGTTTTCCAGGGCTGATCTGCAACAGAATTACCCAACCATGTGGCGTTTATCCAACAAACTTTCCCAGGAAAGCAGGTGCCCGGATTTAAGCGCCTTGGTTTGCAGATAGGCGCGATTTTCCGGGTTGGGATCAATTTGCAGGGGAAGCCGCTCCACCACCTCGATACCATTTTCGGTTAAACCGGCAATTTTACCGGGATTGTTGGTCAGCAACTGCACCCGGGCAATTCCCAGCGATTTCAATATTTCGGCGGCAATCCGGTAGTCGCGCAGGTCATCGGGAAAACCGAGACGATGGTTGGCCTCAACCGTGTCATACCCCTGCTCCAGCAAAGCGTAGGCGCGGATTTTATTACCCAATCCGATTCCCCGGCCTTCCTGGCGCAGGTAAAGCACCGCTCCGCCATGTTCTGCGATATAATTCAGGGCGGTATGGAGTTGCTCCCGGCAGTCGCATTTAAGGGAACCGAACACTTCGCTGGTTAAACATTCGGAATGAATCCGCACCGGAACCGCGCCGGGGCCTTCCACATTACCGCTGACGATGGCCAAATGCTCCTTCTCGTCCAGGGAGTTGTGGAAAACCATCAGTTTGATTTTGCCAAATTGGGTGGGAATATTGGCCTGGGCGTACAACTGAACACTCAATTTATTGGGCATGAGCTACCTTTCTATATGATGCGATGAGCGTTTTAGGCGATATATCCTGCTGCCAGGCAAATACGGCGGTTTTTCCAAAGAAATAAATCGCTCATTACGCTCATTGTCGGCAAGATGATTTATTGTGAAAACAAGCATTGCTTAATTTAACAAATACTCTTCAATTGAAAAAATGATTCCATATTTAAATATATGAGGGCGCATCGAAGCATGGATTAATTTTCATATCGTTATAGCCCCTTTCGGGGTCTTAATCGACTCCCGGCCGGCCGGGATTGTCGATTTGTTTTGTCGAAGACACCCCGGCCGGCCGGGGACCGAAGTGTGCAAAAGTACTTAGTTTTTCCATTCAACTATCGCTGGATTTGCAAGAGATGCGGCTGCCGTATGCCCGCTTAAAACACACGGCCCGAATAAATTTAGATGAGCGCCGCGCCCCGGGGGTTACAATAACTTTTAATCTGCGCCTTGCTTTTTCCGAAGAACAAAACGCTTTTGCAGCTTTCATTCCCCCCCGGGCGCCCGGAGTGGTCGACCGGAACCCCGAAAGAGGCTGAAACAGGGCAGGCGTTATGAGCGATATATGACGCTGTCAATTTATCATTCTGCTCTTCTCGGTCGAATTTAACGCTCATAACGCTCACCTCAAAGCATGGAGGCGTCCCGGGCAAAAATTATCAAAGCGGGTTTAGTGCAGGATCAAACAAGTTTTGTCGCTCCTGCTGCATAAACAGGAGCGTTAAAACTCGTATTAACATACCGACTGTTCGGAGAAAACCGGATCACCTGAAATGTTGCCGTATCCAGGGAAAAACAGTTATTTTAACTTATCCGGAAACTGCTTTAAAAATTTTTGCAGCTTGGGGGAAATGACCATACTGCAGTAGGCCTGTTCCGGATGCTGATTAAAATAATCGCGGTGATAGGCTTCCGCCGGGTAAAATGTTTTTAGCGGGACAATCTCGGTCACGATGGGGTCCGGCCACAAGCCGGATTGGCCGACCTGCCGTATCGATTCTGCGGCCTTTTCCTTCTGCGTTCGGTTGTGATAAAAAATAACCGAGCGGTATTGGCTGCCTATATCTGCTCCCTGGCGGTTCAGGGTGGTGGGGTCATGGATATGCCAGAACACTTCCAGGATTTCTCCGAAGTCGATTTGGTGCGGATCAAACGATACCTGAACCACTTCGGCGTGGCCGGTTGCGCCGCGGCACACTTCCTCGTAAGTTGGATCGGGTGTTTCGCCGCCCGCGTAGCCGGGAACTACCTCCGTTACTCCCTTTACGCGTTGAAAAACGGCCTCCAGACACCAAAAACATCCCCC
>JAJRYW010000014.1 GCA_024275555.1 Calditrichota bacterium
GTAGGAGACGAAACAAAGCAGAGCTTTGCGGAAACAAGCGTTCCGGGCAGGATTCTGGAACGAGAGGGCGCTTCAGCTGAATAGTCACTAATCTTTAATCTTTAAGTATAATCCATGCCCAGCCGCGATAATGGCGTCCCGCGTCTCAGCGCAGCAAAATCATTCTCCGGGACATTGTAAAGCGCCGGGTTCCGTCCACCGCTCTGGCTTCCAGCCGATAAAAATAAATCCCGGATGTCAGCGATTCCCCGGCTTCGTTGATGGCATTCCAACGCAACGAATAGCGACCGGCCACCCGGATTCCCCGGAGCGGAGTAAAAACCCGCTCTCCCAACAGATTATATATCGATAAGGTTACATACGATCTTACCGGCAGATCAAAAGCAATGGTCGTGGCCGGGTTAAAGGGATTAGGATAGTTGGGATGCAGCGTAAAGTTCCCCGGCACAAACCCGGGGTCGGTGCGAATCGCCGTTAAGGAGTCAACCGCGGCAAAGGAGGCCGTATTCCAGGCGTCGTGTTTATACATGGGCCAGAAGCTGTATTCCGGATGAAGAGGGGCGTCGTTGTCAAAAAAGGCCACCTGGTCGAAACTGGCAGCGAAGACCAATTCAATATCGCCGTCGTTGTCGGCGTCCCCGACGACCGGCGAGGGCGAGAAGGTTCCGCTGCGACCCTGGTCGCTGATAAAATATGGGTAGCCGGGCACAAGCGCACCGTCGCCGTGCAGGGCAAAAATATGATCCACCGTTCTGACCAGGATTTCTATGGCAGCGGCGTCTCCATCGATATCGGCAATAATCGGAGAGGAATTGACATTGCCTGAATTACCGGGGTGATTCAACAGCACCGGCCAATTGGCCACACTGCTGCCGTCATGATGAAAGGCAAACAGCACTTCCGTAACCGGCGAAACCGACCAGCCGCCCAGGACGATTTCCAGGTCGCCGTCGCGGTCAATATCTCCCAGGGCGGGGGAAGAGAGACGGCCGTAAGCGACGGCAACCGGAAAGCCCGGCTTTAAATTCCCCTGGACGTCCCAAACGTACAGTGAATCCTGGTTGGAAACATGATAGGCGACTGCCGTAATTTCCCACAACCCATCGCCGTCCAGATCGCCAAGAGCCGGAGCAGCCTTTACCACCCCGGCAACGGACACCGGAAAACCGGGCATCACCGATCCGTCCAATTCCCAGGCATACACCTGAAAGGGGTCCGGCCCCACCGCCCCCTGGTACGTGCCAGCCACAATCTCATAAGCCCCGTCATTGTCGATGTCGGCAATGGCCGGGGAGCCGATTAAGTCCGGGGCAGACACCGGCCAGCCCGGATAAAGAGAACCGTCGGAATTATAAATGTAGAGGAATTGATTATCCGCCGGATAAATAATTTCCAGCTCATGATCCCGGTCCAGGTCGAACAAGGTGGGTGTAACCGAGGTACCCACATTGATGGGAAAACCGCTGTGCATGACGCCGGCGCCGTCCCAGGCGTACAGGGCCGACCAACTGCCGACCACCAGGTCGGGAAGGTTGTCGTTATCGATATCCCCCACGGCCGCGCTGGCATAGACCGGGGAATTTAGCTGCACCGGCCAGCCGGGAAGATCGGCGCCGTTTTTATCCACCGCAAAGACAAATCCCCCCGAGTACGGGTTGGGATCCTGTCCAAAGGTGGTAAAAATAATATCCTTGATGCCGTCTCCGTCTAAATCCGCCAAATTAGGAGAACTGAGCATGGGAGCATTGCTGTGGTAAATCCAGGCCGGGATCAAAGTATCCGCAAGAACAAAAGAGTTGTGTCGCTCGGGCGCCGTTGCCGGCAAATTTTCAACAGAACGGCTGCTGAAATACTGCTTCGAGTCAAAGGGAGAATTTTTAATAAATGTCGTTTGAGCCAGAAGCGCCTGGCTGAAAACGTGGAAAAAGAAAGCAACTCCGAATATTGTCTTCAAGAAGTTCTTCATCATTCCGCCTCCTTTTTTTATGCTGACTGAACATACCAGCCCCCCCACCCCGGTTAAGGTTTATTCCACCATGCAGGCAGTTTTTCTGCTTCCTGTGTTGTGGTCAGGATATTGAATTCTTGCAATTTCCCTGTATTTGTTCCCATGCTCATCTCATCAGCAGCATTTTTCGGACGGCAACCTTCCCATCCACTTTCAGCCGGTAGAAATAGGTTCCGCTGGCAGCCGGAACCCCCTGCGCATTGCGCCCGTCCCAGGAGGCCTGATGCAGTCCCGGCGACTGATGTGCATCCACCAGCACAGCAATCTTCCGCCCCAGGGCGTCAAATACGGAAAGCTCTACCGGGGAGGCCCCGGCCAGGCGGTATGGAATGGTAGTCGCAGGATTGAAGGGGTTGGGATAGTTCCGGTAAAGCCGGAAGACCCCGGAAAGCTGCGGCGGCAAATCCCCGATCCCCACCAGCGAAGCCAAATCCATTTTATATATGGAGCGGCCGTGCGTGCCGACAGCCAGGTAGTTGGCGGTGGGATGCACCTTCAAATCATAGACCGAGACCAGGGGCAGATCGGGGCTGAGGTATTGCCAGGTTCCCCCATAATCGCGGCTGTAGTATGCGCCCAGGTCACTGCCGAGGTAGAGATAACCGGGCCGGTTGGGATCGGCTGCCAGGGCGTTTACCGGGGCGTCGGGCAAGTTACTGCTGACGTCCTGCCAGGTCTGTCCTAAATCCGTGGTGCGGAATACGTGCGGCTGCGGCTCCCGCCACTTCAGCCCGTTGAACGTCACATAGGCGCTGTTGGCGTCAAAGGGATCGGGGATCACCCGGGTCACCCAGCGGTTGGGCAAGCTGGCAGAGACGTTGTTCCAACTCGCGCCGTCATCAGCGGTTGCCCAAACATTGCTGTCGTCCGTTCCGGCCCAGATGATATTGGTGTTCACCGGCGAAACGCCGATGGTGGTAATTGTTCCCAGGCGCGATCCCGGCGGCGCAGTGGTTAAATCCGGGCTAAAGGGCGACCAGGAATTCCCGCCGTTGCCGGTTCGATAGACCCGGTTGCTGCCGTAGTAGAGCTTGTTGGGATCAATGGGGTCCATCACCACCGGGGTCGACCAGTTGGTCGGCCCGCTGATGCCGTTGGTAATCGGGAAAAAACCGCCGCCGCCGGTCGTCGATTTGTACAGGTTCCCGAATTGAGACTCGGCGTAAATAATGTTGGGATTGCTGTGATCAACAATCACATAAAAGCCGTCCCCGCCCAGGATGCGGTCCCAGGAGTTGACCGCGGCAGTTAAGGTGCGCAGCGTGCCGTTATCCTGGGTTCCGCCGTAAAGCCGTTCCGGATTCTGGGCGTCCAGACCAATCTCGTAAAACTGGTTGATCGGCAATTCAGCCACTTTGGTCCAGTTTACCCCGCCGTCGCCGGAGATATTTATGCCGCCGTCGTTGCCCTCGATGAGGAAATTCGGGTCGGAGGGGCTAAAGGCCAGGGCGTGGTGATCCACGTGCAGGATTCCCGGCCCGCCGTATCCGTACATGATCGGCCAGTTCAACCCGCCATCCTGGGAGCGCATAAAGGCCACATCCAGGGCGTAGACCGTGTTGGGATCGGCAGGATGCACCCGCACCTGCCCGAAGTACCAGCTAAACCCGGCGGTTCCGTTGGACATCTCGAAATCGGTATCCATGTTCACCCAGGTGTTTCCAAAGTCGCTGGTGCGGTAAAACCCGATTAAGTTGGAGCCGTCGTTATAGAGGGCGTAGACAATGTTCGGGCTGGAGGGGGAAATTCCCAGGCCAATCCGCCCGACATTTCGGACCGTAGCATTGGGGAGGCCGGTGGTCGGCCCCAGCAAGCTCCAGGTTACCCCGCCATCGGTAGAACGATAGATACCGCTGGTGGGCCCGTAGAGATGCGTGCCGAATTCGGGATAGCGAGCCCGTTCCCACATGGCCGCCATCATATTGTTGGGATTCACCGGGTCGATGACCAGATCGGCGGCCGCCGTGGAATCCGAGATGAACAACACTTGTGTCCAGCTCTGCCCGCCGTCTTCGCTGAGATAAACGCCCCGGTCGGGATTGGGACCGAAATAAGACCCCTGCGCCGCCACAAACACACGCTGGGTGTTGGAGGGATCGATGACAATCCGCCCAATTGAAACCGTGTTTTCCAGCCCCAGGAACTGCCAGGTCGTCCCGGCGTCGCTGGATTTGTAGACGCCCCCTCCGGCAAAATTGTTATGCCCGCCGTTCGCTTCGCCGGTGCCCACATAAATCACATCGGGGTTGACCGGGTCTATGCCAATATCGCCAATGCTGAGATTGCCGGCATCGTCAAAAATGGGAAACCAGGTCTGGCCCATATCGGTGGATTTGAACACGCCGCCGGTGGCTGCCCCGGCATATACAATATTGGCATCCAGGGGATTGAATTCGATATCCGAAATCCGCCCGCCGATGTTGGTCGGCCCGGCAAAGGTAAGCTGCTCCAGGGGGTTCCGTTCGGCCTGGCGGCGCATTTCCCGGGCGTAACGCATCGATTCCCGGAAGGCCTGCACATCCGCTTTCCAGTACGGATAAGTGCGGCGCATCCAGGCCCAATCGGAGGGATAGGTATCCGGACCGGGAAGGGTCGAGGCCGGTTGTAATCGCTTCTCCGGCGCCGGAGAAGTGAATTGATCTATATTCCATATTCCGGCCAAACCGGCCAGCAGGAGGATCATCAATGCGCTTCCGGCCAGTAAACGGAAATATGCAGGGGGGAATTTCAATTTCATACGCGACTCCTATCGCTAATAAGGATTGGCAAATAAAAAATAGTACGGGATTGAAGCGATAATCGCAATGAAAATTCTGAAGAGGCGTAAAATTCAATTGCGATAATTGCGATGCGAATACGACAGGCATTCGGACAATTCGTGTGTAGTGTTGCGGGACAGGTGAACTTATTGATCGTGTATCAACCCGTGGGCGGCTCTTTGGAATGCATCAACTGCCTGCCCCGCTGCATCGACGCCCCAACTGGGCAGGCAGTCGATGCATTCCCAAAATCGGCCCAGTCCAAACGCTTGTCAGCACAACGTGCTCCCGTCGGGAAAGACTGAGGACAACAACTAATCTCAATTGCTCCAGGTACTACCCGGGTAGTTACAATTGTTTTCAAATAAAACGGTTGATCCGGTCAACTCAGGGTCCGCCCTTCGCTACCGTGCACTTTGGGGATTTAATATCATTTCCGCTCCCGGCCGGGAGGCTGTTGCAAATTCAATGTTGCTTAGGTAAAGAACTTGCTGCCGGAATATTAATCGCTGAACGATCCTGCACCTTCGTCACAGTTCTGCTTGAGGCCCCTCATTGGTCGGGACTTCATGCCGGAGCAGGCCATAACGAATGATATCAAAAAATTGACTGTTGCGCCAGCGCGCTTCCCGGAGGCGGCCCTCTTCACGGAAGCCCAACGATTCGAAGAGGCGGCGGGCCGGGTGGTTGTATTCATAGACCTCTGCTTCCAGGCGGTGGAAATGCAGCGTCTCGAAGCCAAATTTCATCAACTCCTGCAACGCCTGGCGACCGAGGCCCCGGCCCTGGAAAGCGGGAAGTAAATAGATGAGCACCTCCGCTTTACGGTTATTCCAGCGGATCGTTTTTAAGGAGGCTTCTCCGGCCAGTTGTCCCGCCGCCTCGATGCGAAAGCAAATTTGGGAAGGCAGCGGATGCGGATATTGATACACCTCCGAGAGGCGATCCTGCAACTCCGGCAGTCGCCGCAAGGCAACCAGTTCCGGATCATCCGGGGAAGCAGGATGTA
>JAJRYW010000227.1 GCA_024275555.1 Calditrichota bacterium
AAGCCGATATCCAGGCGATGATAGGCCGGCAAGCGGGCTGTATTTAAGCGGCCTACCAGGAAAGCAGTTCGATCCAAAGACGAGCTGGGCATACGGAAGTAATAGCTGCCCTCCACATCGGTGTAGGCCTGGCCGGTGGCGTAGCTGAACACCCCGGTGAGCTTCCAACTGCGCGAGAGACGATAGTTCATCACAATGTTCAGGTCGTGGGTGCGGTCGTATTTGGGCGGGTAAAAACGGTTGTCGTTGTAGCCGGGGAATTTCCGGCGGGTGGCCCCCAGGGTATAGCCGATAAAGCCGTTGAGCGTCCCGGATTTCTTCTGCAGCATAAACTCAGCGCCGTAGGCGTAGCCCTCCCCGAAACGGAACAATTCGGCATACTTCAGCCCGGCCACATCCGGGAGGCGCGGATCAAATTCAAACAAGTCGCGCATGGTGCGGTAATACAGCTCCACATCAAAACCCCAACGCTCGCCCAGGCGGCTTTTGAACCCGGCGATAAACTGATCCCCCCAGCTTGGCGGCACCCCCTCGCTGGTAATCAGCCAGGTGTCAAAGCCGCTGAAGGCCTCGTTGCTGATCAGGGTAAGGTGCTGATAGTAACGCCCGTAAGCCAGTTGAAAGAGCAGGTTCTCGGTGTAAATATGCTCCAGGGAAAAGCGCGGTTCAAAGCGCAGGTAATTGCCCTTTTTGGCGTAGCTGGATCGCAAACCGCCGGTAACCACCCAGCGGGGGCCCGGTCGCCATTTATCCTCGAAATATAAAACCGCATGGCGATCCTGCAACAGGGCGTCCAGCGTTTCCAGGTCGTCGAAGCGGTTTTTGATGATCAGTTCGATTCCGCCGACCCAGAAACCGGCCTTCATGGCGTGACGGCTGTTGGGGATGTACTCGAAGTCGCCTTTGGCGGAGACGTCGTTCAGCTCGTTATCGCGCTCAAAACTGGTGCCGCTGATGTTAAAACGGGGATAATTGAAATATCGCGAGCCGGTCAGGGTAAAATTGGAAAAGACGGTTTTGGAAAAGACGTGGGTCCAATTGGCGCTGAGGGTCAGGTTGCCATAGTCGAGATTAAAGCCGGCGTCATCGGCAAAAGGGAAACGTACATGATCATTGCCGCCGTAGAAGGCCAGGCTGAGGCGATCGTTGGGGCCGGGATCATAATTGAGCTTGCCGTTCAGGTCATAGAAATAGAAGGCGTCCGGCACATCATCGATGTTTTTGCGCAGGGCCGCCAGCACCGGCTCTAGGGTAGATCGGCGGGCGGCAAGCATCCAGGAGCCTTTCTTGATCGGCCCTTCCAGGTTGATTCGCGAGGCCAGCAGTCCAACCGTGGCCCGCCCTTCGAACTCCTTGCGGTTGCCATCCCGGTTGTAGATGTCGATTACCGAGCCTAATCGCCCCCCGTACTCGGCGGGATAGCCGCCCTTGTAGACCCGCACATCTTTAATCGCATCCGGATTAAAGGTGGAGAAGAATCCGAAGAAATGAGAGGGATTGTAAACCGTGGTGCGGTCGATCAGGGTGAGGGTTTGATCCGGGCTGCCCCCGCGAATGTAGAGGCCGCTGGAAAAATCGGAAGCAGCTTTGATGCCCGGCAGAAGCTGCAGGGAGCGAAACAAATCCGCTTCGAACACCGAGGGAAGCTGCTTGACAAACAAGGGAGTCACCTCCACCATCCCGACTTGCTTTTCTTCTTCAATCGAGGCCCGGGCTTCCACAATCACCTCCCGCCCTTCCACCAGGGCCGGTTGCAACTCGATGTCCAACCGCAGCGTCTCCCCGGGCCGCAGGACAACCTGCTTGCGGAAATCCCGGTAGCCTACATAGGACGCCGCCAGTGTATGTTGGCCGGGCGGTATATCGGTGATAATGAAATAACCGCTGTTGTTGCTGGTGGCCCCCCGGGCAGATTCTTTCAGGTAGACATTGGCCTGGATAAGCGTCTCCCCGGAGCGGGCGTCTTTAATGTAACCGTGGATAACAATTCCCGAACCGGCCTCCGGGAACAGCGGCAGCGGCGTCAGCCACAACAGGAGAATGATCAACATACGTTGCATGAGGGATCCCTGGTTGTCGGATTTATCGCTTCGTGTATTGGGTGCAAAGAGGTGTTTTACGCATTCCCGGTGAATCGGTTCGCTGTTTTTTTTGTGCCAATTCTCCGGTAAGGATTTTTGACGCTGACGACTACAGGTCGGCCATTGACCCCATTGCTGCAGGAAGTGAGAATTTGCAGGACCGCCGCGTGGAAGGCAAACGCTAAAAAAGATTAACTTGCAAAACGAGGCGCCGCAGCCATTTTTGATCTGCACACTTTAAAGCACAACGGTATATTGTTCCCGAATTTCAACACCTCATGGTTTAAACCGGGCAGGACGTCCCTTCCAATAGAAGATTTTTAAAGTTGATTTAGAGAGTCGGGTGAAGGAAATTAGGGCGTCTATTTTTAGAGAATTAAATACCCGGGTGATTGACGTTTAATTATATGAGGAAACAAGATGAGATCCAAAAAATCAAAGAAGAAAAACAGGGGGGAAAAGGCGTCGGGGATTAAAGGCCCAGTATTAACCCTTAAGTCGTTTAATATTACTTATGACTCTATTGAGGAGGAAAACTTTCAAAGGTTACCCAGCGAGGTCAAAGATGAAATCAGAATAATTTATGAAATCATCAGAACTAAACCGGCAGAAGGCATTAAGCGATGCAAGAAATTGATGGATGAATATCCTAATATTCCGGTACTATTCAACTATTTATCTGTAGGTTATATGAAAATTAAGGATCGGCAGGCTTCAGAGGAAATCGTTGAAGAAACTTATCGCCGTTTTCCGAATTATTTATTTGCCAGATGCAATTATGCCAACATTTGTCTTGAAAGAGATGAGGTCAACCAGATACCCAAAATTTTCCAGGGGAAGTATGATCTTAAGGCCCTTTATCCAAAACGTAACGAATTTCATATATCAGAGTTTATCAGTTTTGCTAGTACCATGGCTATGTATTTTGACAAAATAGGGAAAAGAGATGCTGCGGAACTTTATTTTGATATTTTAAACAAAATCGAACCTCGTCATCCTCTTACTAAGAAAGTCAAAAGGATACTCTATCCAACAGCTTTAATGCAATTGGTAAAAAGGTTAAGCGAGATGGGGTCTCAACGGGATAAATAACTCCCAAGTGGTGACACTTAGCGTGAGTTCGACATTTGTTTTCTGACTCCCATGTGTTGGCACCTGCCCCATCATAGGTAAGAACTTTGTCGTAAAATTTTCTAAACAGGACACGCCAATGTATATCAGCGCCTTTATTTGCCCGCCGAATTAGACGATAAACGGCCAGCGTCTCCCTCACCACCCCATCCGTTCCTTCAGCCCGGTAATGTGGGCCAGGTGGTGCTGGGAATGCCAGGCGT
>JAJRYW010000228.1 GCA_024275555.1 Calditrichota bacterium
AATCCGGGCCGGGCTGGAAAGTTTCAGCGGCATCCGGCGGCGGTTTGAGCTAAAGGCCGATGTGCAGGATATTATGGTTATCGACGACTATGGCCATCACCCCACCGAGATCCGGGCAACCTTGAGCGGGGCCCGGCAGGGATGGCCGGAACGGCGGATTGTGGCGATATTCCAGCCGCACTTGTATTCCCGCACCCGCGACTTTTATAAGGATTTTGCCCGCGCCTTTTTTGATGCGGATTTGGTTTACATTACCGATGTGTTTCCGGCCCGGGAAGCCCCCATCGAGGGCGTCTCCGGCAAGCTGATTGCCGATGCAGCCGCGGCCATGGGCCATAAGCAGGTAGTTTATATTCCGGATAAGGAGAAGGTCGCAGAACAGGTTTTCCCGGAGCTAAAACCGGGAGACATGGCCGTCATCATTGGGGCGGGGGACGTCTGGAAAATTGCCGATAAGTTGGCGGAGTTGCTGAGCGCCTCAGCAGAAGGGAAGTGATCAGCATGTTGGATGATATACTTGTTGAAGTTTCGCCAAAAATGTACGATAATATGGGATTATCCGAAGACGACGTGGAACCATTAAAAATACAAAAATTTACCGAATTCCTGGAACGGGAATTTCCCGATAACTGTCAGCGCAACCAGCCCCTGGGGCCCTTTACCAGCTACCGGGTCGGCGGCCCGGCAGCCGCTTTGATGACCCCGCACACCCAGGAGGAGTTGGAGCGCCTGGTTCGCCTGTGCCGGGACAAAGAGATCCCCTGGTTTGTGCTGGGCGAGGGGGCTAATATCCTGGTGCATGATCACGGATATGCCGGGATAGCGATATCGCTGAAACAGTGCTGTTCCCGCCTCTTCCACCAGGATGGGCTGCTCTACGCCGGCGCCGGCGTCGCGGTTCGGGATTTGGTCCGCTATTGCGAGGTACACGGTTTGGCCGGGCTGGACTATATGTCCGGCATTCCCGGCACGGTGGGCGGGGCCCTGGTGATGAACGCCGGCGCTTTTGTGGGCGAAATCGGCGACCGGGTCGTGCGCATCGAGGCGCTCAACGAAAGCGGCCAGCGGGTGCAGCTATCCCGCGAGGAAGCCCGCTTCGGTTATCGCCGCGCTGACGGCCTGGTTGGCAAGTTGCTGTTAGGCTGCTGGATAGTGGTCGATCCGGGCGACCCGGCCGAACTGAGCCGGGCCCGGGAAGCTTACCTGAAACGCCGCGCCGAAAAACAGCCCCTGGAATATCCTTCCTGCGGAAGCGTCTTCAAACGTCCCCCGGGAGATTACGCCGGCCGGTTGATCGAGGCGGTCGGGGCCAAAGGACTTACCGTCGGCGGGGCCAAAGTGTCCGAGAAACATGCCAATTTTATTGTCAATTTTAACAATGCCTCCGCCCGGGATATTTACGAGCTGATCTGCCGGGTTCAGGAAATGGTCTACCGGCAATTCAAGGTGTGGCTGGAGTTGGAAGTGCGCCTGATCGGTTTTCCGCCGGAAGATGTGCAGCGGGTGAAGGGAGTGCAAGATGGGGCGTAAGAAATCCTCAAAAAGCTGGTTTTATCCCACTCCTAAACAGGCCCTGGTCTGGGTGATGATCGCCCTGGGCGCTTACGGCGTCTTGCGGCTGGGGAATTACCTGATGTACGGCAGCCGGTTTTTTGAGGTAGAGCGGGTGGAAGTTACCGGAAACCGTTATATTCATACGGAGGAAATTCTGCAGGCCGCCCAATTGGATACTGACCAGCCTTTATTTAAGGTGGATGTTCAGCAGATTAGCGCGCGGGTGCTGGAAAACCCCTACATCCTCGGCGTCAGTGTTTCCCGGATTATGCCGGCTACTTTGCTGATTGATGTGCAAGAGCGGGAACCGCTTTTCTACGTGGTGGATAAATCGATTTTTATGGTGGATCCGGATGCGACCATTCTTAAGAAATTACCGGATATGGCCATCAGCCGGCATCCCATTGTAACCGGAAAGACGGCGGCGGATTTTCAGCAAGACAGCACCCTGCTCCGGGAGGTGGTGGGGCTGGTGAAGAAAATCGGGGAGGTGGATAAGCAACTGTTTAATTTTATTTCCGAGATTGATATCGGCGAAGACCGCGGCCCGGAACTGGTGCTTATTCACGGCGCCGCCCGGGTGATCCTGGGCGAAGAAGCGCACTACCAGCGGCTCTATGTGCTGAAGGAGTTCCTGAACCGCGCCCCGATTGTGGAACAGTTGCCCAATATCCGGCGGATTGATCTGCGGTTTGCCAATCGAATTGTAGTACAAAAAAAAGCATAAGAGAAGGAAGCGACAGGGTATGGAAGGTAGAATTTTGACAGGTCTGGATATCGGCACAACCAAGATTTGTGCCGTGGTAGTTAAGGAAGATCTGGATGGACGCTTAAATGTGGTCGGTATTGGAAGCTCTCCCTCTTACGGGCTTCGTAAAGGGGTAGTTGTCAATATCGATAAGACGGTGAGCGCTATCCAGGCGGCGGTTGAGGAAGCCCAAACGATGGCCGGGGTGGAGATCGAATCGGTCTTTGTCGGTATTGCCGGGGATCATATTCGCTCGATCAACAGCAAGGGGATGGTGGGCGTTTCCCGGGATGATCATGAAATTATCCCCGAGGATGTGGAACGCGCCATCAACGCCGCCAAAGCGCTGGCCCTGCCGATTGACCGGGAGATTATCCATGTGATTCCCCAGGAATTTATCGTGGATGATCAGGACGGCATCCCCGACCCGGTGGGGATGAGCGGGGTGCGCCTGGAAGTGGAGGTGCACATTGTCACCGCCGCGGTAACCTCGGCGCAGAATATTGTGCGCAGCGTGCAACGGGCCGGCTACGATGTGGAAGAGATCATCCTGGAGCCCTTAGCTTCCAGCCTGGCCGTGCTGGATGATGATGAGCGCACCCTGGGCGTGGCCATCCTGGATATCGGCGGGGGCACCTCGGATATCGCCATGTTTTTCGACGGCCATATCCAGCACACCTCGGTGGTGGCCCTGGGAGGCACCCATGTCACCAACGATATCGCCATCGGGCTGCGCACC
The DNA here is from genome assembly GCA_024275555.1 of Calditrichota bacterium. Lineage (GTDB taxonomy): Bacteria > Calditrichota > Calditrichia > RBG-13-44-9 > J075 > JAJRYW01. The sequence continues at coordinate 3,042 of JAJRYW010000228.1, forward strand.
CCGCCGGATCACGCCGAGGAGATTAAGCTGAAGTACGGCACCACCTTGCGGGAAAGCATCGGCGAAAACGACACCATCATGGTGCCGGGGGTGGGCGGCCGGCCGCATCGCACCATCTCCAAATCGGTGCTGGTGGACATCATCGCCCCGCGCATGGAGGAAATATTGACGCTGTCTTATCAGAAAATGAAAAAATCGGAATTGCTGGACGTGATGGCTGCCGGGGCGGTAATTACCGGGGGCGCCGCGCTGCTGGACGGCACGGCCGAGTTAGCCGAAAAAATCTGGGGTATGCCGGTGCGCCTGGGCGTTCCCAAGCACCTGGGCGGTTTAACCGACACCGTGCAAAGCCCCATCTACAGCACCGCGGTGGGATTGTGCCTCTACGGGGCCATCTATCACAACGAAGGAATCTTTTCTCACTCGCAGAGCGGGAAACTCTGGGATGACGTCCTGGGGAGTTTTACCAAGTTTTTTAAACGGTTTTTCTGAGTAGGGAGAAAACATTGATAAAAAGTTCTTCATCATTTGAAAGGAGGCATGTATGGCCATTGAGTTCGACGAACGAGCTGAAATGAATGCCAAACTAAAAGTAGTTGGTGTTGGCGGCGCCGGAGGCAATGCCATTAACACCATGGTATTGGCAGGGTTATCCGGGGTTGATTTTATTGCTATCAACACCGACGCCCAATCGCTGGAGCAAAACCAGGCTCAACATCGTATTCAGGTTGGCAAGCAGCTAACCCAGGGATTAGGCGCAGGGGCGAATCCGGAGATCGGCCGGCAGGCCCTGGAAGAGGATCTCGAAGAGGTTCGCAAAGTTCTGGGCGGGGCGGATATGGTGTTTGTCACCGGCGGGATGGGCGGCGGCACCGGCACCGGGGCGGCGCCCCTGGTGGCCCAAATCGCCAAAGAAATGGGAGCGCTGACGGTCGGCATTGTCACCAAGCCCTTCAATTTTGAGGGGCTGAAGCGCATGCAGCGCGCCGAACAGGGCATCCAGGAAATGCGCAAGAGCGTGGATACGCTGATTGTTATTCCCAACCAACGCCTCTTTGCCGTGGTGGATAAATCCACCCCGCTGCTGGATGCGTTTAAGGTCGCGGATGACGTGCTGCTGCACGCCACCAAAGGAATTTCCGATCTCATCACCGTGCCGGGATTAATTAACCTGGACTTTGCCGATGTACGCACGATCATGTCGGAAATGGGCGATGCGCTGATGGGAACCGGCTATGCCAAAGGCGAAGGCAAAGCTATTCAGGCCGGTCAGCAGGCCATCTCCAGCCCGTTGCTGGAAGGCGTGTCGATTCGGGGCGCCCGGGGCGTGCTGGTCAACATCACCGGCGGAGCGGATATGTCCCTGTACGAGGTCAGCGAAGCCACCCAGATTATTTAAGACGAAGACGGCGAAGACGCAAATGTCATCTTTGGGGCGGTAATCGACGAGAACCTGACCGATGAAATTTTTATTACGGTGATTGCCACCGGCTTTAGCGCCGAGGCCAAGAGCGCCCGGCCGGCGCCCAAGAGTGAGCGGGTCGCCGCTGCTTCTTCCCGGCAACTGGATTTGCCCACCTTTCTGCGGGAGAAGAAGAAAAAGACCGAGGAGACTCAAGTTACTCCCCCGGTTTCGATCCAGCGGGAGGACGACCTTCATTTGGACGACGATATCGACGATCTGGATATCCCCACTTTTCTGCGTAAGCAGATGGATTGATCGCTGCGGCAACGATTGGGTTCGCTTGACAGGTTCTATGCTTTTTCCGAGACTGCGCTTGCAAAAAAAGGCTTCTCCGAAGCCGTTGATCTACGATTTACGAATAGCGATTTACGATTTGAAATTCAATCGTCATTCGGAAATCGCCAATCGGAAATCATTCTTAAAATCGACAATCCCGGCCGGCCGGGAGTCGATTGAAACCCCGAAAGGGGCTATAATTACTATCAAGTAATGCAAGTCTTACAAAGATGGATATTGGAAGATGTACCGGCAGGGAATGACCGGGAAAGGGCCGGCTGCCCTCTCATGCCTCTTTTCTACAACGGAAGAACAGGTGAGACCGATTCCTTGCTGCACGGGCAACAGGGGATCGGTCTCTTTTGGTAAAACGGCTTGAGCGGTCCGATAGGATTGGCGCGACGCCCGGCATGGCGTTTCTGCCGCCCCGCCGGCGTTACAGGGAAGAGGCAATCGAAAAAAAATATGATATCGCATCCTTGCTCCAAATTGAAAAAATCCTTGCCGGTGCTATTGTTTTGGAAAACAATGCCGAAAACGGTGATAGGCAAATTGAATTGCCGTCAGTAGTAAGACCATCGGTTTTGTCGCCGCCTTTCCAACACTTTAAATATCCTGTCGGGTTGACAGCACGCATAAAGACATGGTACACATGGAGTCACTCCTGTATCGGAGCGGCCTCCGGATCATAAAGCCCTGTTGGTGTTAAATCAGTACGGATTAATCTGGTTTTGCGGATCTAAATGGAGTTTGTCTACGCATGTTACTTGCAAGCATATTCAGAATTGTGGTTGTCCTCGCAGCATCGTTTCTTTTCATTTATTTAGTTCATAACATTTCGCGGCATCGAATCAAGGGCCTTCAGGAAGCGGCAGGAGGGCTTTTGCTTATCCTGGCCAATTCGGTCCTGGGAATTATTTTCCACGGCCCTCTCAGCGAGATTATCCCGAATCCGGAAATTCTGAACAGAATAGGCCTGATCACCGGCTACCTTATTCAGCCGCTGGGACTGGTGCTTTTGCTGGTTGGGGTTTTTCGGGTAATCCAGTCGCTCAAACAGAACTGGAGTCCCAATTTTCATTCCCTGGTGGAGAGTTCCACGGTTGGCGTATACCTGATCCAGGAAGGGCGTTTTTGCTACGTGAATAAACGTTTTGCCGAAATGTTCGGTTATACGGTGCATGAACTGATCGGAACCGAATTTCTTAAGACGGTTTCCCCGGATGTGCACGAATTTGTTCAAAAAAAGATTGAAGAGCGGTTGGTTGATCCGAGTATAACCGCTCCTTTTGAGTATTGCGCCGTTGGCAAGGACGGGCGGGAGTTTAGTGTGGAAGTCTACGGCAGCATGATAAAACATGAAGGCCGCCCGGCCTTGCAGGGAACCGTGCTGGATATCTCCGTCTCGGAGCTGATGCAGAAGAGCCTGGCCGATCAGGAAGCGCAGTTCCGCCATTTAATAGAGATCAGCCCCGATGCGATTTTAATCCATATTGATCAGCGCGTGCAGTTTGTCAATTCCGCGGCGGTACAATTGCTGGGGTACGCTTCCAAGCAGGAGGTGATGGGGCGAAATATTTTGGGATTTTTCCCGGCGGATCAGCGTCTGGTGGTTTCCAAGCGTATGGAAAATTTATTGAATTCCGGGGAACGCGGTCCGCTGGTCGAGGAACGAATCCGGCGCAGCGACGGGGAACTGTGTGATGTGGAACTGGTGGATTTGCCGGCCCGGTTTAGAGGCAAAAAGGCCATCCAGACCGTAATGCGGGATATCTCCGAAAAGAAGGAAGCCCAATCGCTCCTGAACGGGCAAAAACGGATATTGGAACTTCTGGCGCGGGGAATATCGCTTTCGGATGTGTTAAACGAGCTGGTGCTGTTTATCGAAAACCACGGCGCCGATATGACCTGCGTCATCATGTTGGTCGACGACAATCGCCTCGATTTGCGGGTCTGGGCGTCGCCGAATTTGCCGGAGCATTATCAGAAAGCGATTGACGGGTTGCACATCGGTCCCATGCAGGCCAGTTGCGGGGCGGCAGCCTTCCGGGGCGAAATGGTGATCAGTTCCGATATTGAACGGGAAGAAATTTGGGATGGATACCGCCGCGCGGCCCTGGAAGCCGGTTTCCGGGCCTGCTGGTCTGCTCCCATCCGCTCCCGGAGCGGGGCCGTTTTGGGAACTTTTGCCATGTACTTTTCGGAAGTTCGGGTGCCCACGCTGGCCGAACTGGATTTGCTGGAAGTGGCCACGGATATGGCCGGCATTGCCCTGGAAAAAAGCGTCCAGGAGCAGGAGCGACGCAAGAACGAAGCCCGTTATCAGCACTTGTTTAATGCCTTGAACGACCTGGTGTTTGTCTATCGCCTGGACCCGGAACGGCAACCTACCAATTTTATCGAAGTGAATGAGTTGGCCTGTAAACGCCTGGGGTATAAAAAAGATAGCCTGCTGGAGATGTCGCTGGCAGATGTGGTGACTCCCGACACCCTGGAAAAAATCAGCCGGCAGCAATGGGGCGGCTCCCCGGGGCTGATCGAAGGCCGTTGTGTCTGCCAGAACGGCATGACCATTCCGGTGGAGTTAAACAGCCATCACTTTTATTTCAACGGCCAGGAGCACATGCTCTCTATTGTCCGGGACATCAGCGAACGCCGGGCCGCCGAGCAGGAATTGGCCCGGAGCGAAGAGCGTTTCCGGTCCCTGGTGCAAAATTCGTCTGATATCATTTCCGTGCTCAGCAGCAACGGAGAGATCACTTACCTCAGTCAGTCGGTGTCAAAAATCCTGGGTTATACGGAAACCCAATTAAACGGCCGGAAGGTGTTCGACCTTCTTCATCCTGAGGACGTCCCGATTGTCGAGCAATACTTGCGGGCGCTGCTTGATCAGCCCGAGGCGAAACTGAGCGCCATAGAATATCGTATCCGCGACGCACACAAGAACTGGATTTGGCTGGAATCCACCGGCAGCAATCAATTGGGAAACCCGGTAATAGCCGGCATTGTGATTAACTCGCGGAATATCTCGGAACGCAAACAAATTGAACGGGCGCTGCGGGAGAGCGAGGAGCGCTTCCGGACTATCTTCGAGGAAAGCGGCATCGGCATTGCCCTGCTCCGGCCGGATGGACAGGTGTTCGAGTGCAATCCCACCTTCCGCAAGATGTTTAAGTATAATGAAGCGCAGGCGCTGGTTTTATCTTTTAATGATATTGTCTACCCGGAGGATGAACAGCTAACCGTGGAAAACCTGATGGTCTCGCTGGAGAGCGGCGCCGAGGTCTATAAATTAGACGGCCGCTTTATCTGCCGGGATCATGAAATGGTCTGGGGTCGCTTAACCGCCTCGCAAGTAAAAGATTCCGAGGAAAACGCCCAGTTTGTGGTCTGTATGATCGAAAATATTACCGAGCAGGTTCTGGCTCGCCAGGCGCTTCAGAACAGCGAAGAGAAGTACCGCATGCTCTTCAACGGCGGCAACGATGCCGTGTTCGTGTACCGGCTCGGCCAGGATAATCGCCCCGGAAACTATATTGAAGTCAATGATGTGGCCTGCAAACGCCTGGGATATTCCCGGGAGGAATTGCTGCAGGCCTCGCCGGCAACAATTTATGCGCCGCATCAATTATATAAGCTGCATGATATGGTCTCAACCATGCGGGTGAAGCGTCATGCCCTGATCGAGGCGACCTTCATGGGGAAAAACGGCCACGAAGTGCCGGTCGAAATTAACGCCCATATTTTTGATGTGCAGGGCATCCCCACGGTGGTCTCGATTGCCCGGGATATTTCCGAGCGGAAACAGGCTCAGAAGGCTCTTCAGGAAAGCGAGCAGCGCTACCACAGTTTGTTCCAGGGCATGCCCATCGGCGTGTACCGCTCCACCCCGGAAGGAAGAATCCTGGAGGGGAATCCCGCCATTATTTCTATGCTGGGGTTCGAGAGCCGGGAGGAGTTGCTGGCCGCCAACGCCGAGGAACTCTACCTGATAAAATCCGACCGGGAAAAATGGCGCACGATTGTCGAGCAGGTGGGAGTTGCCCGGAGTTTCGAAACCCGCTTGAGACGTAAAGACGGCAGTCAAATCTGGGTGCGGGAGAATACCCGTTCCGTGCGCGACAGCCGGGGCAATATCCTCTACTACGAAGGCAGCATCGAGGATATTACCATCCGCCGCAAAATGGAGAGCGAACTGGAAGAGGAAAAAGAACGCCTGTCGGTGACCCTGAAAAGTATCGGCGACGGAGTGATTACCACCGATTTGGAAGGGCGGGTTATCCTGATCAATGATGTGGCCAAAAACTTGATCGGATGGCCGGGAGACAGCGCGATTGAATGTAAAATTGAAGATGTGTTCATCACCCAGGAAGAGGCCACCGGGGAGCCCTGCAAAAACCCGGTTCATGTTGTCCTGGAATCCCGCCGATCCGTTCAAAGCGACCGGGCGGTGCGCCTGGTAAGCAAAGACGGCCAAAACCACCTGGTCACCACCAGCGCCGCCCCGGTGCTGGAAAAAAGCGGCAAAGTGATCGGCACGGTGCTGGTCTTCCGGGATGTGAGCAAATTGCTGACCCTGGAAGAAGAGGTGCATAAAAGCCAGAAACTGGAATCCCTGGGCGTGCTGGCCGGCGGCATCGCCCATGATTTTAACAATATTCTTACCGCCATTATCGGCAATATTTCCCTGGCGCAGTTTATCACCGGTTCGGAGGAGTCCCTGAAAATGCGCTTAGCCGAAGCGGAGAAAGCCGCCCAACGGGCCAAAGACCTGACCATGCAACTGCTCACCTTTGCCAAAGGCGGGGCGCCCATCAAAACCACCGCCTCGATTACCGGAATCATCAAAGAGACCGCCAGGTTTACCTTAACCGGCAGCGCCAGCAAATGCGTGTATGATCTCAGCGACGACCTCTGGACAGTGGTGGTGGATAAAGGCCAAATCAGCCAGGTGATTAACAACCTGGTCTTAAACGCCGCCCAGGCCATGCCTTCCGGCGGGGTGATCCGTATTGCCGGTGAAAACCTGGAACTAAAGGAAGATCAAGCCGGCTACCAGGAGTTGCTGGAAAACGGTTCTTATGTAAAAATATCCATCTCCGATGAAGGGGTCGGCATTCCCCATGAATACCTTTCCCAGATTTTTGATCCTTACTTTACCACCAAACAAAAAGGCAGCGGGCTGGGTCTGGCAACCTGCTATTCGATTATCAAGCGGCATGGCGGCCATATTTTTGTGGAGTCCCAGCAGGGCGTGGGAACCACCTTTACCTTGCTGCTGCCGGCCATGCCTCATGTGGAGCTCACCGACGAGCTGGCTTTTGAGGCGCTGGAGCGGGGCAGCGGCCGGATCCTGTTGATGGATGATGAACAGACCATCCTGGATATTGCCGGAAAGATGCTCACCCACCTGGGCTACGAGGTCGCATTTGCCAAAGACGGCGATGAAACAATTCGGATTTACCAGGACGCCCGGCAGGCCGGAAAAGGCTTCGATGTGGTTATTATGGATTTGACGGTGCCGGGCGGGATGGGCGGCAAAGAGGCCGTTAGCCGCCTTCGTCAGATCGACCCGGATTTGATTGCCGTGGTGTCGAGCGGCTATTCCACCGATCCGGTGATGGCCGATTTTCACAAGTACGGTTTTGCAGCCTGTATTGCCAAACCCTATAACCTGAAACGGCTGAGTGAAGTGTTAAGCCGGGTGCTCCAGGGACAACCCGCGGCGGCAAAAGCTAACTAAGCTGATTTGCCGAATGGGGGTTGTAGCCGAAACGAATCTCCGGGAAAGCGGCCTGAAGTTGCCGATACCAGGCCGGAATTCCGATCTGCTCCCGGGGGAGACGGGTTAATTGCAGCAGCTCGATGTAGCGCTCCGGGTCCACCTGTGCGGCCACTAGTTCCACTTTTGGGATGGGGAAGCGGCGCAAAATCTGCTCCAGTGCCGCCGTTTCCCAGGGGTGGTCGCTCAGGCCGGGAAAGACCTGGTATCTTAAAATGATGGGTTGGTTCCGGGTCGCCAAATGTTCCAGCAGATCGTAAATCCCGGCGGCTTCCGGGCCGCCGTGCACTTTTTTAAGAAGATCGTCCTGGGCGCAGGGCAGGGAGACAATTTGCGCCTCAAACCGGAGGTCCCGGTTTTCCTCCCTTCCAGCGCCTTTCTGTTCCATGTTCAGGATGACCGAACAGGCCGGAAAGGCTTGCTTGACGAGGCGCACCCCTGTGGCGGCAGACTCCGGGGAATTGCCGGGGGTTATAAAAACAAGGTCCGGACTACCGGCGTGTTGTGCCTGCCAGGCGGAAAGGATTGGCGCCGGTGAAGAGAGGTCCCCGGCCAGGTTGATTGATTTTAACTTCGGATCAAAAATAGGGCGAAGGGGCAACGCCGAGGCAACATATTTCCCTTGGATTATTCCCGCGGCGGCGTAACAACCTCCCGGTAGGGGAGGCGCATCCAGCAGAGAGGTGTAGGCGGTGCGGAGAATGGGAATAAATTCTGCGGACAGTTGGGCGGCAACCGGGTAGATTCGTTTCCCGCACCAGTCCCGCACCTGGGTAAAACTCCCGATTGACGGGTCATAGGCGATCAAAACCCGTTCCCGCAGCGTGAAAAAGTCCGGTTTGGCGGGTAGTTCGGTGAGCTCATCCGGCGAAGGCCTGATCGGTTTAATGAACCGTAAACCGGCAATAGATAAATCGTCGATCGAGAATATTTCATCAGAATCCGTGCAGACGATTGGGGAGGGGGTCAACCTGAATTTCCTTGCTTGGTTAAAAATGAGTGCAATGATACGTAAGATTCCGGTAAAATAAGTTGACGGGAATCACGGTTCCGGATTTGCAATCTATGGTTCCGGCGGGGGAGGTGATTGTTTTCTTAAGAGTTAGACTCATATTCACTACAAATTGGGCTTGATTTTGATCTGGCAAAGCCCTTATATTCGTGCAATTATGGATGAAGCATACCTGGTTGTATTTTGTACGGTTCCGGATGAATCTACGGGGTTAAGTATTGCACACGCTGTTGTTTCGGAACAGAAAGCAGCTTGTTGCAATCTCATTCCGGGGCTACGTTCCATTTATCGCTGGCAAGGGAAGGTCTGCGATGACCCAGAACTATTGTTGATGATGAAAACAACGGCTGCGGTCTATCCGGAGTTGGAGGAGCTTATCAGGGAGCATCACCCTTATGAGGTTCCGGAAATCATTGCCGTGCCGGTTGAACGTGGACTAAGCGAATATTTAATGTGGGTAAAAGCGAATGTCGGAGCAAAAAACAAGTAAGAACGATGATCTGGAATACTGGCGAGACGATGTCGCCAAAATACGTGATGATTCTGTTCACGGTTCAAATTATTTAGCCAACCAGGCGCTGAATATTGTGGAGGAGTTTGTTGCCCGGCAGTTCTATCGCAATCGCACCGAACTTATCCAGGCTTTATCCAAACTGAGCAACGCCCTGGTGCGCGCCCAACCGCTGATGGCTCTAATCTATAATCGCACCCGCCATATTCTGGATTTTATCCAGGATATTCCCAAAGAACAAAAAGATATAGATGTAATCCGCGAGGAGACGCTGCAGGAGATTAAGCGGCTGCGCATCACTGCCGAGGAGAACGTTAAAGTAGTCACCCGTTGGGGGGGGCGGCTGATTCTGGATCATCACATTATCCTCACCCATTCTTCCAGCAGTCTGGTCGAATCTATTTTACTGGAGGCCCGCCGCCAAAAACGCCGTTTCCGGGTGATCTGCACCGAAAGCCGCCCCTTGTACGAAGGACGGGAACTGGCCATGCGCCTGGCCAAAGCCGGCATCAAAGTGCGATTGATTCCCGATGCTGATGTCGCCCGGGCCGTGGAAGACTCTCATTTTGTGCTGATCGGCGCCGACCGTTTTACGGAAACCACTTTTATCAATAAAACCGGCTCCCATGCGATTGCCGTCCTGGCGAATTATATGAACAAACCTCTTTATATTGCCGGCGAATCCGAGAAGGTGCTGCTGAAACGGACCTACCCGGTTCGCTTTTTACGCAAACCCGCCGAAGAACTGCTGGATAAATCCATCTCAAATATCACTGTCGACAATATCTACTTTGAGGAAGCCCCCATTAAATTTGCCGACAAAGTTGTTCTGGAAGACGGCATCTTCGAGCTGAAAGAGTTCGTGGATCGCTATTTGTAAACGGTGCTTTCAGAAACAGGTGTGCGGTTTTGGGACTCGGGTAATGCTCCGGCAGCGAGGTTTACTTGAATGTTTGCTTCGCCGGAGTTTCAATGGATTGACAAGAAGATTTCGGGAGTACTCGGGAAATGGCGCAAGGAAATGATTTCCACTTACTTATCATCGATGACGATCCGGTGGTTCGGGAATCAGTGAAAAATTTTTTGGAAAAGAGTTGCTGGCAGGCCCACACCGCCGAAAACGGTTTCCAGGGCATTCAAACCGCAATTACTTTACAGCCCGATTTGATTTTGCTGGATGTGATCATGCCCGAGCTGGACGGCCTGCAAACCCTGGTTCAACTAAAAAAAATGCGCAAAACCCGCCAAACACCGGTTGTGATCATCACCGGCCGCATTGATGCGGAAACGCTGATCGGGGCAGGGAAACGGGGGGCGGTGAACTTTATCAGCAAACCCTTTGCCCGGCAGGACCTTCTTAAAAAAATTGAGTTTGTGCTCCGGGATCAAGCCTCGCCCCGGGCATCCTCGACCCCCAGCCATGCCGTGCTGAGCGAGCAACCGGAAGGATACCCGGAACGGGACCGCATTGCCGCCCGGGAGTTGGTCGACCTCTTCTATTTTAGCGCTCTCCAAAAAGCGGACGCCCATCTTTGGGACGAACTGGAAGTGCTCATTCATGATCTCCAACACTATCTTGGCGAAGATTGCCCGGTTTCTGTGGCCGCCCGGCTAAACGCTGTGAAACGCGCAGTGCAGTTGCAGGAATTTCAAACCACTATTAATCTGTTGGAAGAAACCTACCCCCATCTCCTGGAACACAGCTCCCGAAACTGATTCGTCGGAAACAGTTTGTTCCGTTCCCGCCCATTGCCGGTTTTCCCGCCCCGGCTCAAGGGTCAATTTGCCTGTCCGGCATAAAAAAGATTTCCTGGCAGTGAAAATTAATCAGGATGTATTATATTTGCCGCAAATTGACCGGGTGAAAAAGAAGTGAGGAGCAATTGTGAAGGATCTGTTAAAGCGCCTGTCGGTGGCAGTATGGGGAATTCCGCTGATTGTCTATATCTGCTACCAGGGCGGTGTTTTTTTCTACGTATTTATCCTGATTGTCAGTAGTTTGGCAATCTGGGAGTTTTACTCAATCTTTAAAAACAAAGAGTACTACGCATTCCGCTACCTGGGACTTTTTCTGAATATCGCTTTTGTCAGTACGGCCTATTTCTTTCCGCAGTACTGGATTCATGCATTGCTGGCCGGCTTCAGCGTCAGTTTGCTGGCTCAGCTGCTCCGCCAGAGTTCTATGGCCAGCGGCAATACCGCCTTTTTGGCCACCGGATTTGTCTATATCAGTGTTATTCTCTCGATTCTGATGCAAATCCGGGTGAACTTTGATGACTGGTTTCCCGAGCTCAGCGCCCAAATCCCCCACGCCGGCGGCTATTACCTGATTGTCCTGTTAGCTTCGATCTGGATTTGCGATACCGCGGCTTACTTTGGCGGGAAAATGACCGGTAAGCACAAGCTGGCTCCCTCTATCAGTCCCAATAAAACCGTGGAAGGGGGATTATGGGGCCTGCTCTTCGGAGTGGTTAGCTTTTACGGTTTAACAGAACTGTTTCTGCCGGGGTTCTCGCCCTACTATTCAATTGCCAGCGGTCTGATAGTAGGGATTTTCGGCCAATTGGGCGATTTGGTGGAATCCCGCTTTAAACGGGATGCGGGCGTAAAAGACACTTCCACTCTCCTCCCCGGCCACGGCGGATTCCTGGACCGTTTTGATTCGCTGATTTTCGTATCGCCGTTTTTGTGGATTATGTTTAATTTGTAAGTGGGCTGCCGGCAGGGCTGTAATCGAAAATAGATGGACAAAAAAAGGCTGATCAATTTTGATCAGCCTTTTTTTATCCAATTTGCTTTCTTTCAATCTGTTCGCTTACCTCAGCAGGATCATCTTCATTACCCGGGAGTGGTCAGTGTATTTTACTTTGTAGAAATAAATACCGCTGCTGACCCGGAATCCGGCGTCGCTCTTGCCATCCCAGGTTACGGTGTAGAATCCCGGTTCCCGGGTTGCATTGAGTAATGTCTTCACTTTTTGCCCCAGGGAATTGAAGACGGCGACTTCAACCCGGCTTTTTTCGGGGATGGCAAATTTGATTTGAGTGCTGGGATTGAAGGGGTTGGGATAGTTTTGCCATACTTCAAAAGTCGCCGGTACCGCAGCGTCTTGAGTCAGTTTTAAGGTGTGCACCCGGGGGTCGGAAATCCGGATGAGGGCGCCGTCGCTAAGCCGGTGGGAGCGAACTTCTTTACCTTCACGCATCTCTACCAAAAACAAGGGCCGGCTGCCAAGATCGCTGTGCTGCAGATTGGAAACTTCAACGCTGAGCGGGTAGCGGGGGGCTTGCAGGCGGATCAGCCCTTCGACGCCGTTGATTAACCGGTAATCGTCCCGGAAGCGGGCGTCAAACGCTCCGGCGGGCGGGGTGGGCGGCAACTGCCTGGCCGCCTGGGGCAACTCCTCATCCAACAGAACCCCAAAATAAAGAGACTGCTCCGCTCCGCCGCTTGCACGGATATGAAGCGCCGGGAGAGTTTCCCAATCGAGGTATGCGAGGGGTTTTTCGGGAATTGTTTTGAATCCGCTGCACGTGAGGGTAATAACCCCGGTAGCGTTGGCGTTCAGCCAATATCCTTTGCCTTGTTCCACGGTGTCGGAAGCGGCATAGGCGCCGTTAAATTCAAACAGGGAATTGGGGGTGATGATGCTCCCCGGATCGCTGATGTTGGCCAGCGCGACATTGCAGGCCGGTCCGGAGATCATGTTCCAGCCTTGCATCAGGGTCAGGCTGAGCTGGTAGCTCGCTTTACCGGTAATGTTGTAGGTGGTGTCTGCCGGGAAATTCAGCCAATAGCCCACACCCACCTGAAAGGTGTCTTCCAGAAAATAACTGCCGTTAAATCCAAACAGGGAATTATTATTGGCCGAGGGGAAGACCGATTTGTAAAACATGTCCGAAGTGGTGCTGGGTAAACCGAGCATATTCCACCCGGCCGTGACCGGCTTTACTAAGGTGGTCTGGCTGGGAGCGCTGACGGTAACGATGATGCTTGCATCCGTGCGTAAATTGTTGGCGTCGACGGCTCTTAGCGTAAGGGTGGCTGTGCCGGTGTAGCCTGCGGTTGCCGAAAGCGTTAAAATTCCCGAGGCGCTGTCATAGCTGCGAAGCAGTGAGTCGTTGCTGGAAAAGAAGGTGTAGCTAAGCGAGGAATCCGGCTGGTCTGCATCGGAGACCAGGCTCCAGATATTCAGGAGCACGGTTGAGTCCGCCGGAAAGCGAATTGTGTCCGGAAGCCCGCTGAAGACCGGGGGATTTTCAATCAACGTTAGAGTATAGCTGCCTGTGTTGGTTCCGTTGTCGTCGTGGAGTAAGATGCTGTAGTCGCCGGCGCTGGTAAGCAGCAACGGTGAAATGGTAAGCAGCCCGTCGACTGTGGAGGAAATCAGTTTGGTTCCGGCGGGATCATATACTTCCAGGGTGGATTTTATAAAGGAGTTTTCTTCTACCTTAATATAGACGGTGTCGTTAAGGCCGGCGGTGAAGCTATAGGAACGTATCTGGGCCATTCGGGTCAGAGAATCGACTGTTTGCGATCCGTAAATAATCGGTGTTGCGCCGGACGGCGGATTGGTTTTTTGGAGAAACATTCCAAACACCCCGGTGTCATTGGAGCCGTTATCTTCGGCCAAAAGAGTATAACTGCCGGTTGCGGAAAGCGGAACCGTGTCCAGCTCGGTGAAGTCGTTGTTCCAGGTGGAGCTAAGTAAAACCCCGGCCGGAGAGTAGAGAGACAGCATGGGTTCCATAGGATTTAAACTGTCGCTCATCATGGCGACGAGGATATCCCCGGTGCTGCCGTTAAAGGTATACATTTTTATCTGAGCAGTATTTATCAGTGTGTCCCGCTGAAGAGAACCGTAGCTGATCCCGGCGGCGCTGGCCGGACTTTGAAGCTTATCAAGAAACAAGCCGTAAGCGCCAAGGGCGTTACTCCCCACATCGGAAGCGAAAAGGGAATAGAGGCCGGTTGTGGGGAGGGTGAGGGTGTCAACCCGTACGTTGGTATTGTCCCCGGAAATGGAAAGGATGCGGGTTCCATCCGGCTTATAGACCTCGAGGGCCGGTTCCAGGTTGCCGGAATTGTCGTGCATGTTGATAATCAGCAGATCGCCTCCGGCGCCGCTAAAGGTATAACTTTTCAGTTCTGCCTGAATGGTAAAGGAGTCAACCAGAGAAGCGCCGTACGATATCGAGGCGGCGCCAACCGGGTTAGCCGTGCGCTGAAGGAAAAGTGCATAGCTGCCGGCCTCATCAAAATCCCGGTCGTACGATAAAAGCGTGTAGGCGCCGGTCTGGGGAACAGCAAAGGTGTCAATCCGGGCTAAATCGCTGGCATTGCTGCTTTGAATAAGCCAGCCGGCCGAATTGTATAATTCTAATTGAGGCTCGATCTGGCCGGGAATATCCCGGGACTGGATGATAATTCTCTCGCCGGAGGCGGCGCTGAAGGTGTATGTTTTGATATCGACCGGGCCGCTTAACGTGTCAATGCGGGCGCTGCCGTAGGAAATGGCAATGCTGCCGGGAGGCGGATTCAGCTTCTGGATATAGGTGCGAAAATCGCCGCTGTTGTTTCCGAAAAAATCCTATACGAACAGAATAAACGGGCCGGCATGGGGAAAGGTAATTGTATCAATCCGGGTTACCGTATTATCCTGGACATGCCGTAAAAGTACTCCGGTAGAATCATAGATCTCCATGGCCGGGCGGAAGGCCGGGTCGAGAGAACGGGTAATTACCGTTGCAACATCTCCGGAATCCGAATTAAAGGTAAAGGTGCGCATCTGAATGGCATGGGTTGTTGTATCGTTGTGCGCTGATCCGTATGATGTGGCAATTGCCCCCACCGGCAGGTTGAGATTCTGAACGAATAAAGCAAATGATGCCGTGCTGGTTGCGTTAAAATCCGTTATAAAAATGTAATAGGTTCCGGTCGTGTTGAGCGGGACCGAGGCTGAATGTAATAAACCGGTGGTGGATTGGTCGTAGATAAGCTCTCCGGAAGGATCGAATACTTCAAAACGGATTTTAAAATTAGCCGAAATACCCTTTGCCTGGGAAAGAATCGCCTCTCCGGCCGTAGCAGAAAACTGGAATACTTTTATCCCGATAGGGCTGGATAAAGAATCTGTAAGAACCTGCCCAAAAGTCAGGTTCCGGGTAATCGATGGGGAGTCGGTGCTTTCCAGGGTGAGCTGAAAGCTCCCCACCGAGGCGCCGGAGATTGCCGTAATCAGGAAACTGTAAGTCCCGGTTACATTTAAATGAACCGTATCGGTGCGGACAAAAGAGCTTCCGGCCAATTTTTTTATCTGAAGCCCATTCGGATCATAAAGCTCGACCTGAATGCCGGTGCTCAAGCTTTGATTCAATATTTGGCTGACAATAATTCCCCCGCTTGACCCGCTAAAGGTATAGGTCTTCATTTCCGTAAATTGGGTCAGTGAATCGGTGAGAAGGTCCCCGAAATTCACTAAAGTGGAATTCACCGGCGGGTTAATTTTTTGCAGGGAGATGGCATAAGTTCCGGTGGTGTCGTTCCCGCCGTCGCTTACCTGAATTTCATAAACCCCGCTTTCATTGAGGGTAACACGGTCAATGCGGGCTAATCCCCGGGATTGGGATTTATTGAGTGAGGTTCCGGTGGGGGAATTGAGCACTATCCGGGAATCCAGGCTGTCGCTTCCATTGGTGCTGTGCATCTGGATGATGACGATGTCTCCGACAGAACCGTTGAATTGGAAGATATCGACTTCACCATTGACGGAAATGGCGCCGGTTTTAGTCTCCCCATAAGAAATTGCAACGGTGTCAGCTACTTCGGGACCGGCAAAAATGTACGAGAATGAAATTAACATGAGAAGAAATGATAAGCTCCACACACGGATACTATTATTCATCGTTTCTCCATCCTTTGTTTTTGGTAATACGTAGGGGAGTGTTGAGGGAGGAATCTTTAAATGGTTCTCGGTTCTATTCATCCCTGATCCCTTATCTCCCAATAGATTAAACTTCCGGCCTAACTTTCTATTGTCGTCCATCTAAGGTGAAAATTAATTGAAACCAAAAGATAAATTGTGATTTTTAAATCAAATTTAAGTGTGAGATTCTTAACCTTTTTCCGAGTAAAATTTGCCCGAAGCTTGCCCAGGCAGATAATTTGAAAACAGACTTTTGGTTTACAGAGAAAAATCAAAAATTCCCAGTTTTTTCCTAAATTTTCATAACCTTCCGTCGATACTTGTGCTATTCAATTTTTAAAATATTGGGATAACAACTGACAATTCAGGCTTTTTCATGTATTTAAATTTAAAAAATGTGATCCCAGTTAATTTAAAAGATTAAATAACAATTCATATTGGGCGATAATTTTTGAGGGTCTTTCTGTGAAGGTCCTCAAGCTATTTGGGAGTTGAAGATTGGCAGGGGAAGTAAAGCTTCGGTTTTGACCACGCTAATCCAAACCAAGACAATTTTCTTTTTCACTAATCTACTCATCTTTATGATAGAAGGGGTAATAATATGGACAAAGTAAAGCTACTGTGGTTATTTGTATGTGTTGTGCTCGTTGGGCCCTTATCCGCTCAAACTTTTGAGTTTGATTTAACTATAGTTGATGGCCT
Source organism: Calditrichota bacterium (assembly GCA_024275555.1). GTDB lineage: Bacteria > Calditrichota > Calditrichia > RBG-13-44-9 > J075 > JAJRYW01. Next base: position 19,715 of record JAJRYW010000228.1, read on the forward strand.
GGGTAATTCCCAAGTGTTGACGATTGGGATGGACCCGGCAGCCCTGGATACGGTGGATGCTTTAGATCTTCTTTCTCCCCCTTTGCCCCCCAGCGGCTCCTTCGGTGCACAACTTGAGTTTCCCTCTATTGGGGATACGTATTTTAAAGATATGCGCACCAGCACCACAGCGACCACGACATATTATCTGCGCTACCAGCCGCAGACCGGCGGCAACCTGGTGATGAGCTGGGATAACGGTTTGCTGGTTAATCCCGGTACAATGGTGTTGACCGACGACATAACCGGAAGTGTTGTGAATGTGGACATGTTAAACCAGAGTAGTTTTGATTTAACCGGGAATGCTTTTATGGTGGATAAATGCCGCATCGTCGTCAACGCCACCACGGACGACCCCAAACCGGTGGAATTGTCGGCTTTCTTTGCTGCGGGCGGTAATAACAAGATCACCTTGCGCTGGACCACCCAAAGCGAGATAGGCAACCTGGGATTTGAGATTTACCGCTCTAACGACCGGGAAGGCGTCTACAATCAGATTGCCTCCTACACCAGTTATTCTGACCTGGAAGGCGCCGGAAACAGCAATCAGCCCATCCACTACCGTTTTGCCGATCACCAGGTGGTAAACGATCTTACCTACTGGTATAAATTAGCGGCGGTAGACTTTAACGGGGGAGTTGAATTCTTTGGCCCGATATCCGGAATTGCCGTGCAGAACGATGTGGAAATAATCACCACCGGTAACGTACCGGATGTGTTTGCTTTACGCGACAACTACCCCAACCCCTTCAATCCGTCGACGAAAATTGCTTTCGATCTTCCCCAGGTGTCCGGCGGGCATGGCCTCGTCCAACTGGTGATTTTCGATGTGCTGGGACGTAAAGTGCGCACCCTGGTTAACAGCAGTCTTGCTCCCGGATCGTACATCCTGGAATGGGACGGCCGCAATGATTTTGGGCAGGCGGTTCCCAGCGGCGTGTACCTCTATGGAATCCGCAGCTTGAACTTCACCTCGTTCAAGAAAATGATGCTCATCAAATAACGCATACCACACCGGAAATGGATGTGTAATGAAAAGGCTTCCTCCCCGGGAAGCCTTTTCTGCTTTATACGGCCAAAATATTTACTTGCCTGCCCCCGTTGCCAATCCTATACTGGATGAACCCGTCAACGACAACGAACAGGAGGAAAAGAATGAGCAAGTTTATTCTCCGGACAGACCCGATAAGAATACCCACTACGGACGGAAAATTGATCGAAGAACACTTTGGCCGGGCCAGCACCAGTCACCAGAGCTTCAGCCTGGCGCGCATGGTTGCTCCCCCGGGATGGGCGGAGCCGGCCCAAAAACCGGAATTTGATGAATTGACCATCCTGATTTCCGGGCGAAAAAAAATCGAGGTGGATGGCCGCGAGGTTATTCTGGAAGCCAACCAGTCGCTCCTGGTGGAAAAAGGCTGCCGGGTGCGTTATTCCAACCCTTTTGATGAGCCCGCCGAATATTGGTCCGTGTGTATGCCGGCCTTTTCTCCGGATACGGTTCACCGGGAGGAATAATGTTCTCAGTCATTCAGTACCGGACACTTTTTTGTTTTTCTTCGGCTATTTGTAAAATAGGCTGTCATTCCCGCATGTTTTTAGCGGGAATCTTGCTACCGTGCACTTTTTTATAGCCACTGATTTGCACGGATAAACACGGATATGATAGAATAAAACTAAAATTTTTCTGCCTTAGTTGATCAATATCCTCAATTTTGAGCTTGCTACCGTGCACTTTTTTATAGCCACTGATTTGCACGGATAAACACGGATATGATAGAATAAAACTAAAATTTTTCTGCCTTAGTTGATCAATATCCTCAATTTTGAGTGAAAATATCTATAAAAAACCATTAAAGAGATAATAAATCCGTGAAAATCAGGTGCGCCAGGCTAAGGCTGGCGAGTCTTATAAGTTGAAAGGTACTTATCATGATAATTGCTTGTTTAATCATGTAGTCAATCGAGCGTAGTCTGGAGTAATCCAGCCTGCGAAGCCTCGTGCGACGAAAGTGTGA
>JAJRYW010000229.1 GCA_024275555.1 Calditrichota bacterium
GATTAAGATAAAAATGAGAAACAAAAATGAACTGGGATTCCATGAGGTGGAACGAAACATCGACGTGGAAGAAAAAGACTAAACCCCAGTACTAAATACTTCGGATAGAAAAACCCCGGCGAGATATCTCGCCGGGGTTTTTTATGGGATATACGAATTACGAGTTGAAAATTTGACGCTGAGAAACGTTGAACAAGGCAGAAAAACGCTGAAAATTGTTTTAAAGCAAAAATCGGCCGATTCGGGCAAATTCCCCAATAGGCCCTTCAGCAAAATTCCGGATCAAATTAAGTTCAACCTGTAATTGGCATTGAGTAACATATTGGGATAACCTCTTTGCCCGTGTTGCGCTCTTTCGGGGCGGCAATCGACAAAGTTCTGCCGATTTGCTCCGGCGAAGCCGGCGCTTTCCGGCCCGGGGCCAAGTGCGCCAGGCTTCTCAGAACTTTTTTCGCCAGTTAAAGAAATTGCGGAAGAAATTCTGGCCAATCCCCAAATGCCGGTAACGATGCCGAAGATAGAAGAATCCGGCAACCATGCCGCCTAAATGGCCGATATGCGAAATCGCATCGTTGGCGCCCTGGTTCAGCAGCATAAAAAACTCCAGCACACCATAGATCAGCACAAAATATTTCGCCTTGAGCGGAAACAGGAAATAGATATAAATCTCCCGGTCCGGAAAGAAGAGCGCATAGGCAGCCAAAATGCCAAATACTGCGCCGGAAGCGCCGATGGTGGGAATGGGCGAGCCAAAGTTCCACAGGAAAATAGAGACGCCGGCCATCACACCGGTTAAGAAGTAATAGCGAACGAATTCTTTAGTGCCCCAGGTTCTCTCCAGTTCCGTACCGAACATCCACAAGGCGAACATATTAAAAAAGATATGCCCAAACCCGCCGTGCAGAAACATGTAAGTGACCAACTGCCAGATATACAGGCGACCGAATACAAAATCCGGGCGCAGACCGAAAATATGCGAATTGATTAAATAGGGCCATAAGATTTGCATAAAAAATACGGCAACATTCGCCAGGATCAGATTTTTTACCGCCGGCGTCAACATGCCATAACCAGGTCGTGCATACATATGGATTTTACCTCTTATTTCGATGAATAATTAGTAGGCCTTGGCAAAGACCACTCGTTGCTTGCTTCTCTCTCCGGTGATGATACATTTCCCTTCCTCAGCCTCCTCCGTAAAGGGGATACAACGAATGGTAACCGCCAGGTCGTTTTTAATGATCTCCTCCACCTCGGCGCTGCCGTTCCAGTGAGCCAGCACAAATCCCCCATGAATTTCCGGCGTTTCTTTATTCTGCGGGGTAAAGAAATCATAGAAATCCTGTTTGGCGTCGATGCTCGCCATATGCTGCTCCCGGAACTTACGGGCCCGCTCAAAAATAGTTTGCTGGATTTCATCCAGGGTGTTTGCCAGCGTCTCGACAAACTCCTTACGGGAGAGCGTTTGCCGGTCGCGATGCTCTTTATCCCGGCGTCCCACAAACACGGTTTGCTCTTCCAACTCCCGTTTCCCGATTTCCACCCGCACCGGGACGCCTTTTTTAATCCATTCCCACATTTTCTGGCCGCCGCGCCCCTCTCGCAAATCCACCTCTACCTCAATAGCCCGGCCATAGTAGGCAAAGCTTTTCAGTTCTTCCGCCAGGGACTGGCAATAGGCAACAATTTGATCTTTTAAGCTTTCGTCATGGATCACCGGCAGGATAACCACATGGGAGGGCGCTAAGCGGGGCGGCAAGACCAGGCCGTTGTCATCGCTATGGCTCATAATCAGGGCGCCGATTAAACGGGTAGACACTCCCCAGGAAGTCGTCCAGGCGAAACTCTCTTTGCCATTTTGATCCAGAAAAGTGATGCCTGATGCTTTGGCAAAATTCTGCCCCAGGAAATGAGAGGTTCCCGCTTGCAAGGCTTTCCGATCCTGCATCATTGCCTCGATGCAATAGGTGCGTTCGGCGCCGGGAAACCGTTCGCTCTCGGTTTTTTCTCCTTTGATCACCGGCATGGCCATATAGTTCTCCGCAAAATCGGCATAGACATCCAGCATTAAGCGGGTCTCTTCCAGCGCTTCTTCGGCGGTGCTGTGGGCGGTGTGCCCTTCCTGCCACAAAAATTCGGTTGTGCGTAAAAACATGCGGGTGCGCAGTTCCCAGCGCACCACATTGGCCCACTGGTTGATCAGCAAAGGCAAATCCCGGTAGGATTGCACCCATTTGGCGAACATCTCGCCAATAATCGTTTCCGAAGTAGGGCGAACCACCAGGGGCTCTTCCAGCGGCCCGGCCGGCTTTAACTTGCCGTCCGAACCCATCTCCAGGCGATGATGGGTGACCACGGCGCATTCCTTGGCAAACCCCTCGACATGCTGAGCTTCTTTTTCCATGAAACTCATCGGAATAAACAGCGGGAAATAGGCGTTTTTATGGCCGGTGTCTTTAAACATTTTATCCAGAACCCGCTGCATATTTTCCCAGATACTGTACCCCCAGGGCTTGATGACCATGCACCCGCGCACCGGGGATAATTCCGCCAAGTCTGCCGCACGGATTACTTGTTGATACCATTCCGGGTAATTTTCGGATCGAATAGGTGTTATTGCTGTTTTGGCTTTCTTGGCCATCGGGCGCCTTCCTTAAAATATTATTAGTTGATTGATGCGATCAATGAAGCGGCAAATAAAGTGTGTTTATTTATTTATGTCAATTGAAATTTTAAAACGCCCGCGCGCCTGCCTGTTACCTACGAATTCAGGCGTTTATTGTCGAACGCATAGGGGAGTAATTCTTTTAACGGGGATGTTTTAACTTCACCGCTTTCAGCGATCATGACTACCTCAATATCCGGCGCAAAATCCATGAGCACTTGACGGCAGGCGCCGCAAGGCGGGCATGGTTTGCCTCCGTCGCTCATAATATAAATCCGCCGGAATCGGCGCTGGCCTTCCGAAAGCGCTTTGAAAACCGCCACCCGTTCGGCGCAAATGGTCAGGCCATAGGAACTGCTCTCGATATTTACCCCGGTATACTGTTCTCCGGAATCCGTTTCAATAATGGCCGCTACATGAAAATGCGAGTAAAGCGCCAGGGCTTCTTGTTTTAATTCTTTGAGTCGTTGAATAATCCGATCCGAGTCCACGGGAACCACCTCATAAAAAAAATCCCTCAACAAGTGAGGGATTATATGGGAATTTTCAAATCAATACTACTTTTAATTTTATTTTCCTTCTTCTTCTAACAGTTGGCGAAGTTCTTCCAGCTCTTTTTCGGCTTGCTCGCGTTCCCGGCGCAGACGGCGTAATTCTTCTTCAATTGATTTGGTCTTTTGCCGTTCCTGCAAGAGGCGTTCATAAAAATCCACTCTCTTTTTGATATTGCCTTTTTCACCGAGGCCGCTGCGCATACGCTCTTTCCCGGCATTCAACACCATGTTGACGCCAAAGATCATCTTCCAACTGGCATAGTTGGGTAAATCCAGATTTTGGCCGGCAAAGGAGACCGTGCTCAGAGTTTCATCCGTATCCGAGGACATGCGGATATCCAACCCCAGGTCAAAGTTTACCCACCAGCGCGGTTTAAAGCGGATCGACGGGGTGATATAGGTGAAGTTTTCCCGGGAGAATGCAAAGGAATCCGGCTTGCTGATGTAGTTCATTCCCCACACTTCCAGGTTCAGATCAAACAGTTCGGTGGGATAGGAAACGCCAACACCATAACGGAACGCTGTGGCGTTATTTCCCGCTTTGAATTCTATTTTGGTGGTGTCATTCAAAGTTCTTTCGATAAGCGTCTTGCCGGCGTCATTATGGTTGTACCATCCCAGGTTGACATGCAGGCTGAAATCGCGATGCGGAAGGAAGGGATCGTTATAATAAGAGAACAGCCCGGTGACGCCAAATTCAACCGCTCCGGCTGTGTAACGCTCAAACGGGTAATTATGACTTTCGCCGGTGGGGAAACGAAACGAGACAAGGCCGCCCACGTGGAACTTATTGTTCGAAAGTCCGAATGAGCCCGCTTTTAAATCCAGGAATAAGTCTCCGGGAGTGTTCGCCTCATTATCCGCTTTATGCACATCCTGGTACAACCGCGTGGTGAAGGTTGCATCGAAATGCTCTGCGATACCATAGCTTAAGAGCGCATTGGCCTGCACATCCCAATAGTTCACAGCACTGAAATTGCTGGGCTTCTGCTGGCCTAAGAAATCGCCAACCTTGGTAAAAAAATTCATGTCTGTGCGGAAATCCAAACGCTGCGGCTTCAAAGTTGAAGCGGTTTGGACATGCAATAAGCTTTTACTTCCATATCCCTGTCCCAGCAGAACAACGGGGAGTAAAAGTAGAACAAGGACTGACGCGAATCCTTTAGACATGAGAGACCTCCCGCATCTTTTAATCGTTGCAATGTTCATAAGCTTTTCTTTTCTTTCTTTATAAATTAGATTCTACTCGCTAATAAGATCACATTTACAATAATTGCCACATCCCTGATAAAGCCGACAATGCGGCCAAAAATATCCGATATACTTCCCGGCACAATCACGATATCTCCCGGCTGCAAGGGCACCAACAAATCCTGATTTCCGGTTTTTATAAACTCTTCTATATTTACGGTAATCACTTCCTGGTTCTTTCGAATAATTCTTACATCATTGAGTCGGGCTGTTTTTAACGGGCCGCCGGCCGATGAGAGTAAGTCTATGATGCCGTATGAACTTGGAATACTATAACTTCCCGGTTTTAAGACATGTCCCCATAGATTCAGGTTAATTAGTAAAACATCACCGCTGCCAAGAATATATTGAGCAGGCCGATCGCCGATCTGGATAGGTATTTCCTGGGAAAAAAGCGGACTCGAAAAAAGACACATGAATATTGTTAGCGTAATCAGGTACCGTCGTTTCATCTCCACGTTTGCATTCCTTACTTCCCAAAAGGTTCTGTTCCGTCGCAATCCCTACTCCAAATACGAAATCCATTTATTCCTGCCCAATGTCAGCTTACCTGGTCTGGTTACATCGAATATTTCGCTGAGAAAATTACAATTTAATAACCTTGTTATCGGCCTCGCTGAACGTAAGTTTAGAAAAAAAAAGTAAATCAATTTCAGATTTTCTTACCAAAATTTATCTCTTTTCTGCATCTTTTTCCAGCTTCTTGTAAAATACTGCTTTTGCTACCTAACCACAAAAAAACCCCACTCAGATTCGGCGCCCAGGCGATCATCCCGCAGGGTGCGCACATCTATCCGCCACCGGTAGACCCCCGGGGTCAGGGCAGCAATACCGACCTGATTCACCCCCCAATCCTGATCCGGCTGATTGTTGCCTATTGTTTCCAGCAGCTTCACTTCCAGGGGTAAATACTCTTCTCCCACCACCCGGTCTAAACGAAAGATAAAGTTAAGCGGCACATAGTTGGGAGAGAATGTCCAGGCAAACCGTCCCTGGAAGTCCTGGCGGCCGGTAGGCGTCACCAGGTTCGGTTTTGGCAGCAGGGTATAATGATCCAGCCGGGAGGGGTCGCTTTCCAGGCCGTCTTCATCTTCTGCGGTGACGTAATAGTAGTAGATAATCTGCAATTCTACATTCGTATCCAGAAATGAGGTGTCGGTGCTTCCGAAGCTCTGGGCAATTTCGGCAATAAGGCTAAAGTTTCCGGTGGTATCCACGGCCCGCCGATACACCCGATATGATCGGAGATCATTTATTTGCAAGGGATGCCATTCCAGGTAAATCCCGTTTTTGGAAGGGTCGATTCCCGTTTCGGGGTCCTGCGCGTCAATACCGGTTTCCACCAGGGCGCTGTCCGGCGATTTGCTTATCAACTGCACCTGCGGCGGCGGCTCATTGTCGCCTTCCGTGGTGTTCTGGCAGCCGGAGATTATGAGGAATAAACACAACCCCATCAGGTGAACGGCAAAGAGTGTTCTTTTCATGTTTTGACGACCTTACAAATGGAATGAAGTGTTTATCCGGTGGCTTCCGCCTAAATCATGGCTGCGAAAGGCATAATCGATCTGAAAGAGAGACAAGCGAATACCCACCCCGGCGGTAAAATTGCCATCGGCCAAACCAAACCGCATCGCCAGGCGGTTGTAGTAGAGATATTCCAGCCCCACATTTTGGGCCGAATTGAAATTTTTCTTATAAGAATAGGCCAGCAGAAGCTGCCCGGAAATCTTGGGCAAGGGCTGCAAGTATGACGCTCCCAGCAGCCAGGTGCGGGAAATCCGGTCGACATGGCGAGAATCGGTGTCCCAGGTAATCTTGGTTTCCCACAAGTCTTTTATGCTGAAGCCAAAGGTGAATTTCCCCAGCCGGCTATCATCCATCAGATCGTCCAGTCCGAATTTCAGCATGGAGCCGACGTCAAAACCGATCCCGGAGCCTTTCTTGTCGAACAGCGATTGGCGGATAATTTTCACGTTCATGCCGATGGGAATCGTCACCGGGATAACAAAGTATTGCCAGCCAAAGTCGACATCCACTTTATTTACTTTGGAGAGGGTAATAAAGAGGGCGTCGTCGTTGTTGTCCGAAAAACCCAGCGGACCCTGGGTTAAGGCAAATCGCTCCCAATCGCCGCCGCGGGTCGATTCATTCACCCGGGTGTCGTAGGAGGAGGTCGGATCATACAATAAATCCGAATCAAATTGGGGGATATTCGGCACGGAAAGCCGCACCCAGTTGATGGAGATGGCCGCAGCCCCATATAGCGGCCGGGTAATCCCCACATGGAAATGCCGGACCAACCCTTTAAACAGGGAGGCATACATTCCGGACACCTCGGTGCGTATCATGGTTGCCGCGCCGGCCGGATTCCAGTAGAAGGCCGAGCCGTCGTCGGCTACAGCCACATAAGCTTCGCCTAAAGCCATCCCCCGCGCACCGATCCCCAGGCGTAAAAAATCGCCCGCATATTTGGTGTTTTGAGCAGACAGGCACCCGCCAATCAATAAAACTCCCAACAGTATTCCTGCAAATTGTGATTTCATCTCACTATCTCAGTTTGGCCACTTTCAAGGTTTTTTCTTTAATCTCGCCTTCGTAGGAAGCACGAATCACTGCAAAATAAAGGCCGTTCGCTGCTTCATTGCCATCCTTATCCAGGCCGTCCCAAATCAGTTCGTTGTACCCTTTTCGCCGCGCTCCGCCGTCAATTGCATCAATGGGATTATTGATATCCGAATCAATCACCCGTATCAGCCGCCCGCTGACGGTATAAATACGAATTTCAAACTCATCGAGGTCGTCATTCAAGTCCACAAAGTAGGAGAAGATGGTCTGATCCGCAAAAGGATTGGGATAGTTTCCGTAAACGATCAAATCAAACCCGGCCGAAACCTGGAGTTGGAAGGAGGCCCGGGCGCTGTTGCCATTGACATCCTGGGCGGTGACGACCAACTCATGATTCCCCTGGGAAAGCTCCGGGAAGAGGGTAATGCCCAAAACGTTGTTTTGCTGCACGGAATCGGGAATCAGCACTTTGTTCTCCGGCAAATCCTCCCCATCCAACTGCAGGGAGATTTTGTCCTTTTGAAGATTTATCCCGCTCTCGTCTTCGATAATTACATAGAGAGAGGGATTCGTGGATACCAGTCCGCGGCTTTGCAGGGGCAGGCCGTCGGCGGTCAGTTCAATACGGGGGGCCTTGGCGTCGTCGCTTAAGAAGGGCGCAAAGAGAGCGCTTTGGTTCAGCGCCGCAGTAAGGGTTGCCGCCCCGGGATTGCCGACCGCATTGGTAAACGTCCAGGGCTGGCGGTCGGAAATCTTTTGATAAAGCTTTACATCCGAAATCCGGTACTTGGTGGAGTCGATAAAAGCCGGGTTCAGCTTTGCCAGGAAGAAAAAGGGAGCGCTCAGATTTGCCGCCGGATTCAGCAATTTTACCCGAAGGGCGTGATAGGCAGAGAGAGCCAAAACGCCTACCGGTGCAATGGCCGGCTGATCCTGGGGCGGTTGAAATTCCTGCAGCTCCACCTGCACGGCGGAAGGCTGGTCAACGCTGCCAACCGGGAAGTAAACCTGGTAGACGCCGCCGACATTGATGGTGTCCGAGCCGGCCCCGGGGGTTATGTTAAAAATCACCGGTTTTAGCTGCTGCGCCAGGGAATCATTGGCCGGGTCAAAATCCCGCACATCCTCCAGGGTGTCGACACGCACTTTTGCGGCAATCCGGAACTGATCCCGGTTGAGGTCCAGAGGAAAATCGACCACGACGGAGGTGCTGTCCAGCGGCCCCAGGAAGCCCTCGCCGACGGCAAAGGGCGGAGAACTATTGGAAGAGCCGGTGCGGTCATAAAAATCGACAAAGAAACGAACCTGCCCGTCTTCCCCGGCGCCGGCGCGATTATCCAGTTCTATTTTCAACTGGGTGCGCTGCCGCCCGGTAAA
>JAJRYW010000230.1 GCA_024275555.1 Calditrichota bacterium
CCCAGCCCTCCCCGAAATCGGGGAGGGAGGCTAGTTTCCCCCCGATTTCGGGCTTCGTCGTGAGCTCAGCCGAACGGGGGATTAAGGGGGGGCATTACTATTGCATGAAGGCAACTACACAAATACATTGCATTTTTTCGGAAACTAATTCACGTCTCATTAACGAGGATTGTTTAAGAGGAAAAAGTGAATCCCAAAAAACGACAGAACTTTATTGAAGCACAGATCCGGGAACACCTTGCCCTGCAGGAAAAGATTCTGACGGATTTCCCGGAACAAATCAGCCGGGTTGCCGATGCTTTTTTAACCGCGCTGCGCCAGGGGGGCAAGATTCTCTTTTGCGGCAACGGCGGCAGCGCCGCCGACGCCCAGCATCTTGCCGCCGAACTGGTGGTGCGTTTGCGGGGGCATGTAAACCGCCCGGCTATACCGGCAATGGCGTTAACCGTCGATTCTTCCATCCTTACCGCAGCCGGAAATGATTTTGGCTTCGAAATGATCTTTGCCCGGCAGATTGAAGCGCTGGGAACCTCCCGGGATGTGCTGGTTGCCATCAGCACCAGCGGCAATTCCCCCAATGTGGTGAAGGCCGTGGAGCAAGCCCGAAAAGCTGGCCTCAAAACCATTGGCATGTTGGGAGGAGACGGGGGAAAATTAAAAGAATTGCTGGAGTTGCCGTTAATTGTTCCGTCCCCGGTTACCGCCCGTATTCAGGAAACCCATATTATGATGGGACATATTATCTGCCAAATCGTCGAAGAGGAGTTGTTTAGCTAACCGTTCATGATCATTGCCCAGGTAACAGATCGGTTCCAGGTGGGTGGGGGGCTGGAACACATCTACCGGATTGTCAAAGGAATGCCCCAACACCGCTTTGTGATTTTCGCAAAGGGCGGAGACTATACCCAAAAATTCGCAGCGCTTCCCAATGCCGAGCTTTGCCCGGCCGGATATACGCCGGAGCTGATCCGCCGATTCCCGGTGGATTTGCTGCATATCCATCACACCCGGCCGCTGGTCGCCCTCCTGGGCCGCAAACGGCTAAACCTGCCCGTCCTCGCCACCGTTCACGGCCTGCATGTGCGCGGCTATCAATTCCGGAAATCCCCGCTCAGCAAGTTGGCTTATCGGCTTCGGTTCCAGTTGGAGCGGCGTCTTTATGGAAACGCCGACGCCGTGATTGCCGTCTCACAGGCCGATCAGCAATTTATTATGGATGAATACGGTGTAGAGAATTGCCGCTTCATCCCCAATGGGATCGAAGTACCGGAAACATCCCATCACCCCGCCGATCCCCAATCCCTGCGCTCCCGCTTCGGGCTGGATGAAAAAACTTTTACCTGTCTGACTATTGCCCGGTTTGATTTTCCTAAAGGATACGATATCTTGGTCGATGCGATTCAGCAAATCGTTCGGAAGCCGCTCCCGGCGCCGCTGTGTTTTTTGTTTGTTGGCGACGGCGAACTTTTGGCAACCGTCCGGCGGGAGGTGCATCGAAAGGGGCTGGATAAGTGGGTAAAATTTTTAGGACGTCGTGAGGATATTGATCAACTCTTCCGGGCGGCCGATCTGTTTATTCTCCCCTCGCGCTGGGAAGGTCTGCCGCTGACGATCCTGGAAGCCGGGGCGCATCGCACCCCGGTGCTGGCCTCGGACGCCTGGGGGATCCGGGAAATTATCCGGCACGGACAAAACGGGCTGCTGTTTGCCAATCAATCCGCCCCGGAATTGGCCGGGCTGCTGGAAAAAATCCTCGAGGGCGTCTTCGATCTGGATCAGTTGGCTGTGCGCCTTAATCAAACCGTGCGGGAACAATACTCTCTGGCGGGAATGCTGGAAAAACTGGAGCGGATCTATCTGCACTACGGAAAATGCCATGGGTAAACTTTCTCCCGTAAAAGTGTTGCTGACCGGCATGCCCTATCATGCTTCTGCATTGGCGGAGCAGTTGGAGCGGTTTGCCGGGGATGAATTAGAGGCGCTCTACAGCGAAACACCCACAGCGGAGCAATTTAGCGCCGGCGATGTACTGCACCTGATCTCTGCTCCGCTGCCCGACCTGCTGAAACTGCGCAAATATGGGAAGCCCATCATCTACCATTGGATTGGCTCCGATGTGCTGAGAATCATCGAGGATCCTCCGCTCAAGCGCCTTTTTAAACGGATTTTGATCAAAGCAGCGCCGGCCCGGCATTACGCCGTTTCGGAACCGCTGTGCCGGGAGCTTCATCAGGCGGGAATAGCAGCGGCGCATTTACCGATGGTGCAGGCCTCTCTTCCCGATGAGCCGCTGCCGCTGCCGGAAAAATTTGCCGTGCTGTGTTACCTGCCGGAGGATCGCTGGCAATTCTACCGGGGCGACCTGACCCTGCAAATTGCCGAAGCCTTGCCGGATATTGATTTCCATATCGTAGCCGCCGCCCGGGAAGGCAACAACTTCCCCAACCTCTGTTTCCACGGCTTTGTCAAAGATATGCAACCCCTCTACGCCCGTTGCCAGGTACTGCTCCGTATGCCCCTACACGACGGCCTGCCCAAGATGGTCCTGGAAGCGCTTTCCTACGGCCGGCAGGTGCTCTGGAATTATCCCTTTCCCCATTGCCGGTTTGTCCGGGACAAAGAAAGCGCCATAAAGATATTGCGGGAACTCTCGGCCCGGCCGGTTCTAAACAGCGCCGGTCATCAATTTGTGCGGGAAAACTATCATCCGGAAAAACTGGCCCGGCAGTACCTGGAGCTGTACCGGAGCATTTTGCCGGAGCGCCGATGAGCAGGCCGCTGTCGAAAATCATCGGCTTCACCTTTCTCACCCAGGTGACCGTATTCTTCCTGGTGGTGTTCAACAATGTGCTGGTCTCGCGCTGGCTGGGCCCGGCAGAATTTGGAATGACAGCCACGCTGCTCATCCTGGCCGAGACGGTAAATAAGTTTGTCAACTTAGGCCAGGAAACCTCGCTGCTCTATTTTACCAGCAACAAGCGCTTCCCCTTTCCCGCCCTGATCCGCACCCTGGCTGTCAACGGCCTGGGGATATATTTGGCCGGGGTGATGCTCATCTTCGCCGCGATTTACTCCGGGGCGCTCAAACTTTTCTTCGACGCGGAGGAATTCCGCTTTATCTCCCAGGGCGCCTGGTGGTGTATTTTCCTGCTCTTTGCGGCGATTCTGCACGAATACGGCAGCAAGGTCTGGCTGGGGCAGCAGAAGTTTAAAAGCTACAACGGCAACTTGCTCGTCCGCCCGCTGATCTACCTGGTCTTGCTGATCGGCCTTTATCTCTCCGGCCGGATTACAGTGGTGAATGTGGTGATCATCTACGGGGTCTCCTGGCTTCTGCCGGGCCTGTATATCTGGGCGACCGACATCTTCCCCCTGCGCGGGGAGTGGAAAGCCGAGATTGCCCGGGCTTCCCTGCAATACGGAACGCCGATCATGTTTTCCAATCTGCTGGCGTTCTTGATTTACCGGGTGGATATTTATTTGATCGGCTATTTTCTCAGCCAGAAGGAAGTGGGCTGGTATTACGTTTCGGTGATGATTGTCGAACGCCTGTTTTACCTGACCCACGCCACCGGATTGGTGCTGATGCCCGCCGCTGCCCACGCGGAGGAGCAACGTCAAAAGACGCCCTTGCTGACCCGGGTAAACTTATGGGTGGTGTTTTTGGGCGCCGTGCTGCTGGGGTTGCTGGCGCCATACCTAATCCCGCTGGTGTTCTCGGAGCAGTACGCCGCCTCGGTAACGCCGTTGATGATCCTGCTACCGGGCATCGTCGCGCTGACCATCCCCAAGATGATTGCCGCCGATTTGTTAGCCCGCGGGCTGCCCCGGCTGACCCTGTACGGCGCCGGGATAAACTTTGTCATCAACATTGTGTTAAATGTGCTGCTGATTCCCCGCATGGGGATCAACGGGGCGGCGTTAAGTTCCACAATTTCCTATACCGTGGGGGCTGCGGCAATTTTATTTTTCTACTGCCGGGAGAGCGGGGCGTCCTGGAAAGAACTGCTGGTTTTGAAAAAAACCGATTTTGAACAGCTAAAAAAAATCTGAAATGACAAAAAAATGCCTGATCCGGTAGATCCAAAAAAAGTGCTTTTTATTGCCTACTACTTTCCGCCCAGCGGCGGCGGGGGCGTGCAGCGTTCTTCCAAGTTTGTGAAATACCTGCCCCGATTTGGCTGGATCCCCCTGGTGCTGACCGTAAAAGAACCGTTTGACTATTACCTGGATGACAGTTTGCTGGAGGACATCTCCGCAGAAGCCCGGGTGTATCGCACCGCTGCCATCGAGCCGATGAAGTGGGTGCGCAAATTGCTGAAAAAGCGGGCCGGCCAGGAACTGCAAGCAGGGAAATCGGCGCATCCCATCGAAAAAAAATCCCTGAAGCCGGGCTTCCTGGTTAAGCTGAAAACCATTCTCTTTGTGCCGGACAATGAAATCCTCTGGCTGCCTTTTGCCGTGTGGGCCGGATGGAAAATTATCCGCCGCGAGCAGCCCGCCCTGATTTATTCCACCGCCTCGCCTTTTACCGACCACCTGATTGCGGCCATTCTGGCCCGCGTAAGCGGATTGCCCTGGGCAGCGGATTTTCGGGATTTTTGGACCGACCGGGCCAATTTCCCGGACAGCCGCTGGCGGCGTTTCATCGACGGCCGGCTGGAGCGCTGGGTGCTGAAGCGGGCCGATCACATTGTTGCGGCCACGGATTTGATGGCGGAACGGTTTGCCCAAAAAAGCGGGCGGACCGATTTCACCCCCATCACCAATGGCTACGATGAAGCCGATTTTCTCCCCTGGGAAAATATCGCCGCGGAAAAGGAGCGGTTTTTAATCGGGTATACCGGTATTTTCAATCGCGAGCAGAACCCGGCCAATTTTTTTTACGCCTTCCGCAAGCTGCTGGATGAGCGCCCGGATTTCCGGGAAAAGGCGCGTTTGCGGCTGGTTGGCCAACTGGATAATCCCGGCGATTTTGAAAATTACGCACTTTTTCGGAAATTAAAACTGGACGACTACGCAGAGATCGCGCCCTATCAGCCGCATGACCGGATTATCAAAGAGATGCGCCGGGCAACGGTCTTATTTTTTCTGATCGGGGAGTATCCCCACAATGAGGGGGTCATGACCGGTAAAATTTTTGAGTACCTGCGCGCCCGTCGTCCTATCCTGGCGGTAATTCCCCCGGGGGGAACCGCGGCCCGGGTGCTGAAGGCCGCCGGCGCGGCGCTCATCGTTCCCAATCATGATCCGGATTTAATTGCCCGGGGTATTTCGGAAATGTTCGATTTATATTTGCAGGGCAAACTGGAGTCGGCCTTTCAGTGGAAGGACATCGAGCAATACGAACGGAAACAGTTGACCGCAAAGCTGGCGGAGGTGTTCGAGCAGCAGTTAGCCGGACGGGGGGTAAAGATTAAAGATTGAACTGACGGTTCGGTTATTTTTGGGCCGGTTTTCGAAATTCTTGGTGATTTCCTATTCAGAAGTTCTCGTTTGGGGAAAATTCATGCTTGGCCACAGTTTCATACACAGAACCTTTGGTTTTACGTGGAAATCAATCGAGGACTCTCCAACTGGTAAGTTTCCAGGTAATAGCCGGAAAGCAAAAAGATAGGCGCATGACAAATTGCATTTTTTAGACATTCTTTAAAAACCGTTGAAACGGTTAAACAATCGGTGCAAGATGTCATTAACACCTGCCCCGGCTACCGGGGCGGTGTTAATGAGAAAGAAATTATTACATAGCCGTTTTAACGGCTTTCCATTGTGCAATTTGACATGCACCCAAAAAATACA
>JAJRYW010000231.1 GCA_024275555.1 Calditrichota bacterium
ATTTTCCCAGGGCGTTGCCCTGGGCTATAATATTGACGCCCTTTCAGGGCTAACATAGCCGCTTGCACAATTCATGGTGCGCTCTCTCGAGTTTTCGGCCAAACACTATTTAGTTGAGGGGGGCGTCTGTCATTATCGCCCCGGACAAGGCCCGGGGCGACACAAAGAAGACCTGGAGTCTTTGTATCGATATGTTAATGATCTGCTTAGATGCCAAATAAAATACCGGCGCGGATTCCGATGTTGGAGAATGAGCCGGAAACATACTGGTAGCGACCGGTCACTTCAAAGGCGGCCGTTTCGCCCATTTTAAACTGCACGCCTGCCCCCGGCGCTACACTTATTTTGGTTTCTGCGGCGGTGAAACTGGCGCCTAACACATCCGTTTTTACACTCATCCGATAGATACCGGCCTCGCCGGAAACAAACAGGCGTGTCGAACTGTCTCCCATATACAGCCGCCCGCCGCTCTGCACAACTATCGCGGAAAAGTCAAGACCGTCGACGTCGGTTCCCCAGGTGGCATAGCCGATGGTAGCGGTGGCGGCGGTGTTCTCATTTAACTCTTTTACCAGGTGGAGCGTGCCCCCAAAGCCGGCGTTCGCGGCGTCGCCAAATGAGCCCATCGGAATAGCGACTTCTCCGGTAAGCATGATGCTCTTGTCTCCCCCGGCAAAGGCGGGAATTAAGCTGCTCAGAATAAATAAAAATGTCAGTGCATAGATTTTCGTTTTCATTATTAATGCTCCTTGTTAAAAGATGATGAGTCTGTTTCTCTGCTTGATGAACGGTTTCTGACAGGATGCATAAGTGATTTTTCCCGTTTCCCGCCGGTCATTTTAATTTAGCCCCTTTCGGGGTCTCAATCGACTCCCGGGCGGCCGGGATTTTCGATTTATTCTGTCGAAGACACCCGGCCGGCCGGGGGCCGAAGTGTGCGAAAGCACTTAAGAATTTATCCGGTTTGATCAGAATGTGCCGGAGAAACTGCCGTTGGTCACATTGATTACATCGGTCGGATCATTGGCGTTTTTAACCGTCATTGTAAAGGTTCCGGTAACCGAAGTTGCCGTGAGTTCCGTTACTTCTACCACGCCCGAATTGGCATCCAGGGTAAGATAGGTCCGGATGTCGGTCGGCGAGGTTGCCAGGGACACCCTGCCGCTGTTTCCGGTAAAGGTTAATTGAAAGGTTCCGGCGGCAGATACGCCCTGTAAATTGAGCTGGATTTGTTCCGAGCGTGTTCCTCCCGGGAACGCCTGACCGGTGATGGACAAAATACCGTTGGAAAATATGGCAACTACCTCATCGGTAGACCAGTTGCTTCCGTTGAGAGAGGCGGTCATCGCGCCGTTGGAGTTATTGTCATCTTCCGGTTCAGTAGTACTGCTCTTGGAACAAGCTCCCAACAATAATCCCAGGAAGATCAAAAGAATAATTTGAGAAAACATTTTTCCGGGTTTACCGAATAGCTTATACATTTTTTATCTCCTTTGTTTGTAAGTGGTTGTAGCTAATGAGGCTAAGGCGCCAATTGAAAAGCGTCTGTCAGGGGCTGCGGTTAAACGGATTCATTGTTCCTCCCTTATTTTTCCTAACGAAGCTGTTGACTGCGGATTGAATGCACGGTTTCTTATTTATATTCCATCGGATTTGCTTACCGGCCGGAATTTTCTCTAGAACGCCCGGGAAGTTCCTGCTGGATTACCTGTCCCGGGAATTCTCCGGCTTATACCGGATCGATTGGATGGGGTTGATCGGCCTGTTCCCGTTTGCAGCATAAGAACCCGGCAGGCATTCCCCTTGAGGATCGCTGTTTCGAGTACATGCGATTCCGTCCTCTTCAGCCTGTAATGTCAAATGATATGCCAAAATAGAGGCGGGGCGGATGTAGGGAGGATGGCATCTGAAAAAACGATTTCCGGGCCGCTTTTTCAGATGCGTAAACAATTGTTTAATAAAAAGATGCGGTTCGATGCACGCCGGCTTGCGAACCCCGGGGCAGGTCGGTTCCCGAAAAAAGGGGGTTGCCCGTTGTCGCGTGGAAGCAACACGGCAAGCTCGTTCAGTGTCTGTTCATTCCGACAGTCTTGTAAATGAAATCAGGCGCTGACTACGCCTGATCTTCGATCAACATCCGGCCGTCGCGCAGAATGACTTCTCCGTCAACAGTCAGCGTGGGGCGGAGCAGAATGCCGTCGACATGGAAGCCGACGTTGCAGGTCCCTCCCATGGAAATATTGTTGCCCAGGGCCAGGTGCACGGTTCCTTTTACTTTCTCATCTTCCAGCACGGCGCCTTTAATTTCGGCCATGTCGTTCGTACCGACGCCTAACTCGGCTAAGGTGCGCGCCTTATTGCCCACGGAGTTGACCATTTCTTCAAACGTCTTTGCCTGCGCTCCGCCGCTGATTTGCACCGCCATTCCTTTTTCGATGGTGATTTTGACCGGCTCATCGGTAATCAGCCCGATTCCGGCTAAGGAGCCGTCCACCACAATCACCCCCTCGGATTCTCCTTCACGGGGCATCAGGTAGGCTTCCCCGGAAGGCAAATTGCCGTAAGCGCCCGGTGTTAACACCATGCCGGTCGAGGCAATCGCCTGAATCTCGTTGATGGGAATCCGGATATCCGTTCCCGCTGGGGTGGCAACATGAACCATGCGGCCCTTATTCAACACCTGTACCAGTTTTTCAGTCAGCCGGGCGATGGCGTGATAGTCGGCGCGCATGGTGCGCACCATGATGTCTTCGGTAATGCCGGGCATGGTGCCCACCCGGGCCCCGGCGCGGCAGGCGGCCCGCCGGGCGTCGGTATGGGTCAGCGACATGGTGGTGGGGCAGATGACCACATCCACCTGCTTCATTGCCTCGGTAACTGCCCGGGGCGGTTCTGCGCCGTTCACTTCCCGGGGCGTCATCTCCAGGTAGAGCACTTCGCCGGCTAAATCCCGGCATACTTCCGCCAGCGCCCGGCCAATCGCTTTCCTTAACGTGTCGGTGACAATCAAAACGCTTTCGGTCGATTTTACTCCCAGGCAGTCCCGGGCCGCTGTTAGCGCGGCTTCGTATAATGGATTCATGCGTGTTCCTCCTCAATCATTCTCAGGGCGCCGATTCTTTTAAAAGCCATAACCCCGGAAGCAGGCTTCCTCCTCCGGGGCAAAAACGGGATATTTTTTTACCGCTTCGGCGTAAAATACGCATTCAAAAAGTGAAAATACAAGATTTAGAAAAAAGGAACAACCGTAAGATTCTTGGAAAGTGATAATCTATAGCGAAAAATTTGTTGATAAATTATACTTGTGTTATGCCGGAAACCTACTTAGACTTAGTATAAGGAACGGTTTAACCAACGGAGTTAAGGAGGTTCGCAGGCTCGGATCTCAAACTGATTTTTTAGGGATTTTTATCTCCCTGGAATTACATTTGTTTGCCGGCGGTTTGAGCCGGTTTTTTTGGATTACAATCCTCACGGAGTTCGCAGAAAAGAGCACCTTCATCGACCCCTATATACCCAATACCGGCCGGGCGGAATCTGTAAAGATGCTCCCCGGGCGGCCGTTAATAGAACTTCGCGGGGAACATGTATCCTATCTTGTCGTGATTGCATCATTATGGTAGATCTATGGAATTGTTAGAAACGATTGACACCTCGGAAAAGAATTATCAGAAATTGCTCAAGCAGTATAATCCGGTGTTTGAAGAACTCATTCAGCGGATGAAGGAGTATAATCCGAACTGCGATTGTGATTTATTGAAACGCGCCTATCAATTTGGGTTGTGGGCGCACCGCAACCAGGTGCGTCGCTCCGGGGAACCCTATTTTGATCACTGTCTGAATGTGGCGCTGCTGTTAGCGGAAATGCGCATGGATAGCGTCACCATTGCCGCGGGGATGCTCCACGATGTGGTGGAAGATACCGGTTATACTATGGAGGACCTCGCCGAAGAGTTTGGCGACCAAATTGCTCTTTTAGTAGACGGCGTAACCAAAATCAGCGAAGTCAGCGGCCGCAAGAGTCTTAGCTACGAATCCCGCCAGGCGGAAACCTTCCGCAAAATGCTCCTGTCTATGGCGCGCGATGTGCGCGTGATTATCATCAAGTTTGCCGACCGGCTTCACAATATGCGCACTTTAAACCATATGCCGGCCAAAAACCGCATGCGCATCTCTGTGGAAACCCGGGATGTCTATGCACCTCTGGCGCACCGCTTCGGGATGGCCCGGGTAAAGAGCGAACTGGAAGATATGGCCTTCAAATATGTGGATAATAAGTCCTACGTGGAGTTGAAAAACCTGCTCAACCAGAAAAAAGAAGAGCGGGAAGCCTACATAAAGAATGTTGTCGCCCCGATTGAGGCGGACCTTAAAGAGCATGGGATTGACGCGCGGGTGTACGGCCGGGTGAAACACCTCTACTCCATTTACCGCAAAATCAATGTGCGCAACAAACCGTTTGAAGAGATTTATGATCTCCTGGCGATTCGGATCATCGTCAAGAAAGTGGAAGAGTGTTACTATGTGCTGGGCATCGTGCATAACCGCTACACGCCGGTCTACGAGCGTTTTAAGGATTATATCGCCATGCCCAAAATAAACGGGTACCAGTCCTTGCACACCACCGTGGTGGATAAACAAGGACACATGGTGGAAATCCAAATCCGCACCGAGGAGATGCACCGTATTGCCGAGATGGGGATTGCCGCGCACTGGCGTTACAAAGAAGGCGGCCCGGAAAGCCAGAAAGATGATATGGGCGAGCAACTCCAGTGGGTTCGGCAATTGCTGGATCAGTACAAAGAAAAGGAGACCGTCGACGCCCAGGATTTTCTGGAATCCCTGAAGATCAACCTCTACCAGGACGAGGTGTTTGTTTTTACTCCCAAGGGGGATGTAATCCGGTTGCCGATGGGCGCCACCCCGGTGGATTTTGCTTTTGCGGTTCACTCCAAGGTGGGGATGCACTGCATCGGCGCCAAAGTAAACAGCAAGATTGTTCCTCTTAAGTATGAGTTGAACAGCGGCGACCTGGTGGAGATTATCACCAGCGCCAACCAGCATCCCAGCCAGGATTGGCTGACCATTGTGAAGACCAGCAAAGCCCGTCATCATATCCGCAAATACTTGCGCGAGGTGCAGTATGAGCACTCCCTGAAGTTGGGCGATGAGATCATCACCAAGTATTTTAACCGTTTTAAGGTGAAGCAGAAGGATGAAAAGCTGGAAGAAGCCGCGGCCAAATTGAACTTTGAAACAGTGGACAACCTGAAGGCGGCCGTCGGGCGCGGGGAAGTGTCGATTGAAAAGATTTTTTCCGCGGTAAGCGATTCTCCCCCCAAAGAGTCGCGCGGGAATTTGTTAACCCGGGTTCTGAAGCGGAGCAAAAAGCATTCGGCAATTCGGGTGCAGGGGCTGGACAACATTATGGTTCACATCGGCAAATGCTGCCAGCCGGTGCCGGGGGACGATATCATCGGCTACATCTCCCGCGGCAAAGGGGTAACCATCCATCGCACCTCCTGCCCCAATATGCTGCGCCTGGTGGATAAAAAAGACCGCACTATTCCGGTCGACTGGACCGTGGAGGTGGAAGAGCATTTTCATGTGCAGCTCTCCATCCTGGGGGAAGACCGGCAGAATTTAATCCGGGATATTGCACAAGCTATTGCAAACAACAACACAAATATTATAAATTTAGACATCAAAGCCAAAGATCACCTGGCGATTGGAAAGTTAATTGTTGAAGTTCAGAATCTGCCGCATTTAACCCGGGTGATCAACGCTATGAACAAAGTTAAAGGTATTTTAAGCATCGAACGGGTTGAGGCCGCATCGCAGAGACGAGAGAAGTAGAACGTAGTGGAGGAATTATGTCCGGATATTTGTATATGTCTAAAGAAGCATATGATAAACTAAAAGCGGATTTGTACAAGTTAAAAACTGTCAACCGCCCCGATATTTCCCAGAAAATTTCCGAAGCCCGCGATTTTGGGGATTTGAAAGAAAATGCGGAGTATCACGCCGCTAAAGAAGCCATGGCCATGTTAGAGTCGAAAATTTCCCATATGGAAGAGACGCTGCGCCGGGCCCGGGTGGTAGACCCCAAAACGATTACGAATAACCATGTGGGCATCTACACCAAGGTAAAGATGAAAGACCTAAAGCGGAACCTGGAAGTGCAATATACTATCGTCTCCCAGGAGGAGGCGGATTTTAAACAGTACAAAATTTCGGTGACTTCTCCGGTCGCCAAAGCGTTGCTGGGTAAGAAAGTTGGCGAAACGGTGGATGTGAAAGTTCCCGCCGGTGTGATGCAATATGAAATTTTAGATATCGAAGTGGCAATTTAGATCATTGGCAACTTCCGGGCAGACGCCGCGTTTCTTCTACAAAAGGGGTTGAAAACTATGGAACATCATACCGAGCAGCAAAAAAAACTTTACCGTTCCCGGGGCGACCGTTTTCTTGGCGGCGTATGCGGGGGAATTGCCGAATATTTTCAAATAGATAGCAACCTGGTGCGGGTGCTGTTTGTGCTCTCCAGCCTTTTCTGGGGAGTGGGGGTCATTGTCTACCTGGCGGCGTTACTCATCGTTCCCGACAATCCCGAGCAGGAAGCCCCGCAAGCCGGGCGTATCAGCGACAATACTTTGTTTTGGGGGGTGCTCTTTGTGGTGCTGGGGGTGGTGCTCCTGTTCCGCCAGCTGGACCTGCAGATTCTCTACATCCCGCATCTTCCCTGGCAAACCGTCTGGGCCATTTTCCTGATCGCCATCGGGGCGGCTATCCTGTGGATGCAGTACAAACAGGGCGACGCCCCTCTTGCGGATGATTCCGAAGCGGCGCCGGCGACCAATCCGTTGCTGGATTGGCAAAATAAAATTTTTCGCTCTCGCACAGATCGAAAACTGGCCGGGGTCTGCGGCGGCCTGGCCCGCTATTTCAAAGTCGATTCCTCCCTGGTGCGGTTAGGCTGGATCTTGCTGACCATCGTTTCCAAGGGGTTGGGCGTGCTGATTTACGTTGCCTTTATCTTCATCTTCCCGGAGGAAACCCCGGAACAATCCCTGAACGCTTGATTCGTGCGGATCGTAACGCCTAAAAAGTCCCGACCGCTTTTTTTGACAAAGATCATTTGATATGTGGGCGGCCATGTGTAAATATCTGCTTAATATTTAATTCCGGGGTATAATGATGTCATCAAAACCCTCAGCGTTTATGGGAGTGCTGCTTATCCTGATTGGATTGGCAATCCTGTTTGAACGCTACTACCAGCTTGATATTTATTTCCTGCGCAGCTACGGGCTGGTGCTGCTGGGCGGCGTGGGGCTGACGCGGGGAATACGCCGGACCCCGCATCGGCGTATCTGGATTTCTACATTTTTTTTGGGGGTGGGGCTCTTTTATCTCTTCGAAGAATACGGGCTGTATGTGATCGATAAAGGTTTGACCATCGCGGTGTTGCCGCTTGTCGCCGGTGCAGCCTTTCTGATTACTTTTTTTCTGTGCGGCCGCTTCTGGAAACATCTCATTTACGGCGGCTTGATTACCGCCCTGGGCCTGTTCTTCCTGGCTTATTATATCAACCTGGTGCCCGGAGAAATTTTTATTACCGTAATTGATGACTATTGGCCGCTGGCTTTAGTGGTTTTAGGGGTAGCTTATTTGATCCACGGATGGACTGCCAATCGGTCTCGAAACATGGTTTAAACCATTTAGCGATAGGTGAGGAAATCTGTGGACAATTTCGGATTACACGATAAAATCGATATTGACAGCCGTGAATTCCATGTACATACCGGCGCACTTCTGGAAAACCGCAAAATTATCTCGGAAGTCTTCGAAAAGGGCATGTTCCTGATTGCCCGGGAATACCAAATCGATCTCCGCTCGGAGTCCCGCCAGCCCGATTACGATTTCCTAACCAAAATCACCGGAAATTTCCACCAAAGCGTAATTGACGAATTGGAAGCGCTCTACCAGGTCGAGGAAAAACTGGAGCGTTTCCGGCATCCCAAATCCCACTATTACCTGGGCATTCTGTTCCTGCGCCGGAATCTGTTCCGGGAATCGATTCGCCAGTTTCGGATTGCCATCGAGCAGGATAACAAATACATGAAAGCTTACCTGGGATTGGGCATTTCCTACCTCAAATCGCGGCAATTTGAGTACGCGATGGAGACCTTCCAAAAAGCGTTTTCCATGAGCGAGAAATACCCGGATTTTTTGAACTACTATGGCCTGGCTCACCTGTTTTTAGGAGATTACGACAACTCCACTTCGCTCTTTAAAGAGGCTATCCGGCTCAATCCCCGCTATGTGGAGGCGCAGTTAAACCTGGGAGTGGCCCTCTACAAGTCCGCCCTGGAAGGGGTAAAAGACCCCAGCGCGGTGGCGGTGCCGGCCCGGGTGAGCATCTACCTGAAGCAGGTGCGCGATCTTTCCAAATACCGGATTTCCTATTGGCAGCGGGAATTCAGTCAGCTTCTGGAACTATTGAAAGACAACAACCACGAGGTAATTATTCCCCAATTGGAAGAGTTCCAGTTGCGCCTGGTCGATATCGTCTCGGACCGGGAAAAGATTTACGAATTCTACCTGCGCTTTCTCTTCGGGGGCAAAGAGTTTGACATGGAAACCATCCAGAAATACGAGCGCTACTTTATTGCCGAGAATGAAGTGCAGACCCGCTACCCGGATTACTGGAACGACCTGGGCACCTTCAACCTGATCAAAAGCCGCAGTTTATACCTGAAATCGATGGAAGAGTTTGAAAAGGCGCTGGTGCTGGCCCCCACCTTCGAAGAAGCCCAGATCAACCTGGATAAAATTCGCAGCCACGAGAAGGGTTTTCTGATCTTGCTCCGGGCTATCCTCAAGTAATCCAATCTCCGCAGTAATACCCCGCGCAGAAATAAGCTCTCAAATAAACTTTTTTGATTAAATTTTATCGGTAATCATAACTATTGCTTCTCTCAAACTTTGGCAAACTTCTCTTTCGGGCCGCCAGAATCAAAATGGCAGTCGATTTGACATTGTTCATCCCCGACTTATCGCATTGGTTTTAACCTTAGCCAATTTGTGAGAGTGCCGGCAGAATTTCCCTTCCATTTTCCTGCACTATAATTGCCTATTGCAAAAATAATTTTTTTTTGTAAATTCGAAACCTTATTATTACGCAGGTGCATCCATTTAGTTGCCATTTATTTCTAAACAAGCAATTTTTTTGAGATAAAAAATATAGATGAATGAATTCAACTCAATCTATAAACAACTGGCTCACCTCCTAAACTTCTTTTGGGGCAGCCAATAATACCGATGTAAACCCATCCGATGCACATATTTATCACTCTCTTCCAGGCTCTTTCCATGGTTGGGAAGGTGTGTTGTTCGATCTGGTGATTTTCTTTTATCTCAATTGTGGATTCTAAAGTTATCATTCG
>JAJRYW010000232.1 GCA_024275555.1 Calditrichota bacterium
AAACGGTTAAATGATCGCTGCAAGATCTCATTAACACCGGGCTTAAGCCCGGTGTTAATGAGAAAGAAATTATTACATAGCCGTTTTAACGGCTTTCCATTGTGCAATTTGACATGCGCCCTTGGAAAAATGACACAAACAAACTAAACACATACCCTTAGCCAGGAATAAGGTCTAATCTTTTGCCGAGACTGCGCTCGCAAAAAGAGGCTTTTCCGAAGTCGTTGATCTACGATTTACGAATAGCGATTTACGATTTGAAATTCAATCGTCAATCGGAAATCATTTTTAATCGACAATCCCGGATGGCCGGGAGTCGATGTACGCGCCCTAAGCGCCTAATCTTTTGCCCGTTTTGCAGCGCCAGGGGGGGACAAAGCAAAAGGCCCGGATGCGGTGTATCCGGGCCTTTTGCTTTTGGAGAATTCCGGTGGGCGCTACTGGAGTCGAACCAGTGACCTCCGCCTTGTAAGGGCGGCGCTCTAAACCAGCTGAGCTAAGCGCCCGCAGGCTTACGCTTTTTTCTTTTCTCGATAGAGCAGTCCTACCGGGATGACCACTAAAAACGAGATCACTAAAATTACCGGGGCCAGGGTGCGGGTCAGGAATGCATCCGGGTCATCCGGGATAGCCATAAAAATATATCCGATAATCAACAAAGCCACTCCGGCAGAAATGATCATATAGTTGGTGCGTTTCAACGGAAAGCCGAACTTCTCATCAACCGGAGTAGCGCCTTTTTTTGATTTAACTTTTGCCATCATCCATCTCTGTTTTATCGTTTAAAAAGCGGAAAAATTTAAGCGGCGCACTATAGAAATGCAAGCACTTCTTTTTAAGCAATATACATGCTGATGTCCAGCGCCGGCGCCGAGTGGGTAAGCTGGCCTACCGAAATAAAATCCACCCCGGTAGCGGCAATTTCGGCAACGGTTTGCAGAGTTACGCCGCCGGATGCTTCAATCCTGGCGCGCTTATCGATCAACTCGACCGCCTCCCGCATTTGCGCCGTGGACATATTATCGAGCATGATGATATCCACCCCGGCGTGCAGTGCTTCTTTCACTTCGGCCAGCGTGCGGGTTTCCACTTCGATGGGCAGGTTTTGGGGATTGGCGTTGCGCATCGCCGCAACGGCCGGGCTTATTCCTCCGGCCAGGCTGATGTGATTATCCTTGATCATAATTCCGTCGTAGAGCCCCATGCGATGATTGACCCCGCCGCCGGCGGCAACCGCATATTTTTCTAATATACGCAGGCCCGGGGTGGTTTTGCGCGTATCTAAAATTTTAACCGGGTAAGCGGCAACCGCATCAACAAAGCGGCGGGTTAAGCTGGCAATACCGCAAAGCCTCTGGAGTATGTTTAAAGCCAGCCGCTCCCCGCTCAGCAACGCCCGGGTAGATGCTTCAAAGCGCACTAACTTTTGCCCGGCCTCTAACCGTGCGCCGTCTTCTGCGGCCGGCTGCCAATCCAGATGGGCGTCCAGTTTGGCAAAAACTTTCCGGACAATCTCCAGCCCGGCGATCACACCCGGCTGTTTGGCAACCATATAAGCTTGCCCACGCTGTCGGGGCGGACAGAGCGCCTCGGTAGTTAAATCGCCGCCGCCGATGTCTTCTGCTAAGCTTCGTTCAATAAGCTCATCAAGGTAGGGGTCGTAATTTGACGTCCAGGTGTGCATGATCCGTTCCTCGCTGCTAGCCTGCAATAATACCCACAATTTTCCCGTCAAAATAATCTTTTTTGATTCTTTCCTGAGATCGTATCAACCGGGGCGGAGCAATGCAGCTATCCTGGTGCAACATTCAGGCCGGGAAAATTTAGATCGACTCTTTGGGAATTGAGCTTCTCGCTGTACATTAGGCCAACTCAGAGGCGAATTATGGGCAAGTTCCACGCATCCTGGTTGTTGTTGAAACTGACGATTAGTAAGTGGCGGGATGATAACATCGATTGGCTGGCGGCGGCTTTAGCGTATTATGCGCTTTTTTCCTTGGCCCCGACTTTTATCATTGTAGTTACCCTGGGCGGGTTGGTTTTTGGGGAAGAGGCCGTCACCGGTCAGATTGTGGTGCATATTGAGGACCTGGTAGGCTATCAAACCGCCCTGACCATCCAGAAGATGATCGAAGCCGGGCTGGGTCTGGCCTCCCTGACCACCGCGAATATTTTCAGCTTTGGCATACTGCTTTATGCCGCCACCAATGTATTCACCCACCTGAAACTTACCCTGAACAAAATTTGGGGAGTAGAGCCGAAACCGCGCCACTGGGTGCTGACTTTTATCATTAACCGTTTTTTCTCTTTTTTGATGGTGCTCTCCATCGGATTGCTTCTGCTTAGCCTGGTTATTATTGATGTCAGCCTGGCCGGGTTTGATAAAATCCTATCCGAGTATGTTTCGGCGTTTACCCATGTTTATATTTGGCAAATCGGCAACTTTCTGGTCTCCTTTGTGATCATCACCCTGCTCTTTGCCACCATGTTTAAAACACTGCCGGACACCAAGATTACCTGGGGCGATGTCTGGCTGGGCGCGGCAATCAGTTCCTTTCTGTTTACCACCAGCAAATTTTTGATCGGGATTTATTTAGGAAACAGCCGTATTATTACCTTATTTGGAGCAGCCAGCAGCTTTGTGGTGATTCTGGTTTGGGTGTATTTTGCGGTTCGGATTATTTTTCTGGGCGCGGCGGTGAGCCACAACTATGCTCTGCACTTCGGTTCCCGCGCTCCCAAACCCGATAAAGGCGATCCGGAAAAAGCAGCCGAGGAGCGACTGGAACAATTAACCCGGGAGCCGCAAGACAGCGGCCTTCAAAAGCCGGAAAAAACGGTTACAGAACATCGAGCAGGTAAAAAGTAGATGAACACATCGTTGTCCGGGCGTTTGCCTATGTTAGAGAAAGCCTGCAGTGGGGCGCTACGCGCTTTCGAGCAGTTTGCCGTGCTGCAAGCATATCCGGCCGGAACCATGCTGGCGTATGAGGGTGATAACTGCCCCAATTTTTTTATTGTGCTTTCCGGCCGTATCCGGGTCTACAAAATCGGTGAAAACGGGCGTGAGATTACTCTCTATTATGTGCGCCCGAATGAAAGCTGTGTGCTGACCGCCTTCTGCATCCTCAGCCGCACCAACATTCCCGCCTTTGCCGTGGCCGAAGAAGACCTGGAAATTGTGGCGGCGCCTTCCATCGAATTTCGCAACTGGATTGACAAGTTTGCCGTTTGGCGGGAATATACTTTTCAAAATCTTTCTCATAAATTGAATGAGATCCTGAATACTATTGAAAAGATCACCTTCCAGCGTGTCGATGTGCGCGTAGCCTCCTACCTGCTCAACTCCCTCCCGGGCAACGGCAATACCGTAGCAATTACTCATGAAAAATTAGCCCGGGAACTGGGAACTTCCCGGGTTGTGGTGAGTCGCATTTTAGAGGAGTTTAAAAGAGAAGGCGTTCTGCGCCAGGGCCGGGGCAAAATCACCGTTTCCAATATCGAGGCGTTGCGCAGGCTTACCAGAAAAACATTGCCAGGGTAACAATGTTACCAACTAATTCGAATCAACCCGCTATCTTAACATTAGCCAAACAAAACATAGGAGGATATTTCTATGAATGCTAATGTGGGAAAAGCCGATCGAATCTTTCGTTTCGTTGTCGGTGTTGTTATTGTCGCTGCGGGTATATATTCCCAGAGCTGGTGGGGAGCAGTGGGAATTATTCCCCTGTTTACCGCTGCTATTCGCTGGTGCCCGCTCTATGCGCCGTTTAAAATCAGCACCGCAAAATCGGAATCCTAACAGCAGGAGTCATTTGCTTTTAAAAGCAGGTTGATTCTCCACAAAAAAAAGAGGCGGGTGACGCCCCGCCTCTTTTTTTGCTTTATAATCCTTCTCACTACAATTCCTTTTTAGAAAAGTACCAATCGGTAATTTCGAACGGCTCTTTGACGCGTTTCTCGGCCTCATCCTGGGTAACCGGGGGCGGGACAATAACTTTTTCGCCGGGACGCCAATTTTCGGGAGTTGCGACTCCGTTGGCGTCGGTGGTTTGCAGGGCCTCTACCAGGCGCAGGACTTCATCAATGCTGCGGCCGTTTGTAAGCGGGTAGTAAATCATGGCCCGCATGATTTGATCCGGATCGATTACAAACACGGCCCGCACCGCGCTGGTGTCCGAAGCCCCGGGATGAACCATGCCATACGCTTTGGCTACTTTCATATCCAGATCGGCAATTACCGGGAACGGAATCTTGATCCCGAACTTCTCCTCGATATTGCGAATCCAGGCAATATGCGAGTAAATGCTGTCAATGCTCAGGCCAATAACCTGGACATTTAATTTCCGGAACTCCTCGAACCGCCTGGCAAAAGCGATGAATTCCGTGGTGCACACCGGGGTAAAATCGGCCGGGTGAGAAAATAGTACAACCCATTTCCCTTTAAAATCGGACAAGCTCAGTTCCCCATGGGTGGTTTTGGCCGTAAACTCAGGGGCCGGTTCGTTAATCCTGGGCAAGGAAACAACCTCTTGCCGGGTGAATTCTTCACTCATCATAAACTCCTTTCTTGCTTTACATTTTTATGCTTGAATTGGAAAACCGAGAATTGGATGACAGGATGCCCGGTAAAGTTACAGGCCTGCGGAATTTTCGTGATTAAATTTCGGCAATATCCCGGTCAAGAGGAAAACACTTTGGATGTACAGGAAACACCGGGAGCAGACCTTATTCACCGGGCCGGACTTATTGTCACTCCCGGCAGCGCTTACCGCTTCCCAAAAAATCATTTTTAAACCTATCACTACTTTCTCGTCCCGGGGAAGTATGAGGGAATCATCCTGCCTGTCAAGTGCAAAATTGTAAAAAGGATTGGTGATCTCTTGCCGATATCGATAACTTAGTGTAAACATTTCAGCCGCAACCTTAACCTATTCACCCTAATTTGTGAGGAGCAAGTTATGAATCGAGTGATACATTACCTTTTTATGGCCATTATTTATATGTCGGCAGCCTTCCAGCCGGGTTACTCCTATAAAAAAATCAAGGTTTATGTGCTGGAACCGCCGGCGTATTTACTGGTCGGGGTAGAGCAAATTGCCGTTATTGATTTCGAGGGCAAGGCTGCCTACGGGCGGCTATTCTCGGACTACCTGGTCAGCCAATTATTGGAAAACAATCGTGGAATCGGGATGATCCGCACCGGTTTTTTGGGAATGAGCAAAAAGGAGGGCGTCACGCTTCAGAAGGGCGTCTTTACCAATGTTTTTAAAGTTCTGGAACGCAGCCGGCTGGAAAAGGTCTTAAGTGAACAGCAACTTGGCCTAACCGGGTTGATGGATCAATCCCAGGCGGTGCAGGTTGGGAAATTGTTAGGCGTTCAGGCATTGATTACCGGTTCGATCCACTATTCCAGCCAGGATGGGCGCAAGAATGAGCAACGTACTCGCAAACGCAACGGGAAGAAAGAAACCTACACGGTAACATGTCAAACCCGCCAGGTAGAAGTAAAAACCAGTTTGCGGGTTATTTCCACTTCCGACGGAGAAATACTGGCCAGTTTTACTCCGGCCCGCACACTTAAGGAAAAACATTGCCCGGAACAGGAAGGGGCCTTGCCAACCGTGCAAAGCATGGTGGAATCCGGCCTGCAGCAAATTGCCGTGGAAACCGCTAATTCCATTACCCCGCACTTTGTCTACCGGGAGTTTGAATTTGAAAAAATCAAAACCAACAAGTTTAAGAAGATCGCCGAGCGAGCTGCAAAACGTGCAGAAAATTTAGATGTCGACCAGGCCTACCTGCTCTACAAATCGTTGTACGACCAGGACCCCTATAATCCCAAATTACTCTACAACCTGGGTATTTTGCATGAAGTGGTGGGCAACATCCAAAAAGCGGCGGAATTTTACCAAATGGCCGCCCAGTTGAAAGATGAGAAGAAGTATCGCAAAGCGGTGCAACGGATCGAAAAAAGCGCCGCGTTTTCGGAGTTGCTGAGCGCCCTGGGCATCGAGCTCCAGGAGCATGAATTCCGGGCAAGCGAAGCCGCCAAAGCCCAGGTGCTGGCTCAAAAAATTGTGATAAAAGGCAGCAGCGAAGATCGGATTCCTATTTTCAGTGAACCGCGCGAAGGAAGCGCAGTGGTTACCCGGGTGCCGGGCGGATTGCAATTCCGGGTCAAAGCCCGCCAGGGGGACTGGTATTTACTGGAACTGCTGGGCGGTAAAGAAGGATACTTGCATAAAAACCGGGTCAAGTAAAAACAGGCGGCCTCCGGCTTCCCGGCAATTCTGACCCGGGGAATAGCCGGCGGCAATTTTCCATGAACCGTAAAAAATATTGGCAGCCTCCGGTAAAGGCATGAGAGTTTTTGCTCCTCTTGCCCCGGCCGGGGGAGTTGTCTTTGGCAGAGTATTTTGGCAAAATATTGCCGAGGTATGCCCCCTGGGCGCTTTAAGTATTATATGCGGACTCCCAGGGCGATCCGGAAGTACAAGCCGGAAAAATCCAGTTCCATCGACAACGGGCGGGCGGCCAAGGGAAAGAGCCCCGCTCCTTTGGGCGTTCCTTTGCCGTGGGTCGCGGCGGTATGGTACATCGCTTCCGGTCGAATCACCAACCGGCGGTAAAGTATATTAAAGCCCACCCCCACTTTAGCTAAGAGGCCAACCCCATCGATGACAAGCTCCCGCTGGCCGCTTCGTTCCAGGGCGGGGATAAACTTTAACCGTTCTCCGAAACGGGCTTTGCCGTAAAACAGTCCCAGGCCCAAAATCGTATAGCCGCGCATCGGTCCGTTCATATTAAGATCGTATTCGGCCAGGGCATTTACAGCCAGAAACTGTATCGAGCCGCTAACGGTTACCCGTCCGTATTGATCGGCGTATTCCGACGCCAGGCCCGAATAGCTGTAACTGGCGGCTGCCCCGAGAAAAAACTGCTGCTTATAAGGGAATAACAAACTGACCTGGAACAGCGGTCGGACGGGAAAATCATCGTGCAGGGGTAGATCTATGTTGTGTAACCCGTAACTTCCCTGCACCTGGCGATGATAGTCGATGGCGTCGCTCTGGCGGGTCCGCCCCCAGCCGGAAGAGAAAAACAGGTAGCGGCGCCTCGACGAATCGTCGGGATGAGGAGATTTACCCCCTCCCCGGGCCATCAGCCCCGATTGCCCCAGCAACAGGATTAAAAGAGTGATACTCAGCCATCTGCTCATTCGCCTGTCCCGTTTTAAAATTCGACCAGCCAATTGGAGTGGCCAAAAATAAGACTAAATCCAAAGGCATAGAGCCGCTGCTGATCATTGGGCGTAACCAGGTAGCGCGGGCAGGTTAAGAAGTTCCACTCCCCGAGCACATTTGTGGGATCATTCAAATCCAGTTTTACCAGCACGCCGGTGGAATTCCCTCCAACCACAAAAAGAGAATAAGTTATAAAGAATGCATTTTCACTGACCAGCGTGGTTTTGATATCGTTGCCCCCGGCCCGGATGGGAACCGGGATAAAGGATTGCAGGGTAAAGCTGGCCGCGTCCCACTGTTCAATGGTGGTCAATCGTCGCCCGGAACGCCGGTAAGTTAGATACAGGGATTGCCCATCTGCGGAGAGTTCCAGGTTCTTCATTTCCATGATTAGCGGCAACACGGCCTCATGTTCTACCTGCATGGCCGGGCCGCCGAGGGAGACGGCTTTCAGCGAGATGGAATCCGGCGGTGAGGCGGGCTGTTCCGCCAGGTAGAGTACATTTTGAGGCGCGCCTAACCGCATTTTCACCTGGGGATGATCAAACAAGTCCGGCAGGCTGTCCAACCGCGACCCATCCCCCGGGTTTAAGCGCTGTAAGCCGCCGGTATTGTCCACCACCAGCACCCCTTCCGACGCGCTTACCTGGAACGCACTGACCCCTTCCGGCAATTCAATAGTGTTTAGGCTGGTGAAAGCGCCGGGATCAAACTGTACCAAAAAACGGCGCTCCGGCGGCTCGCCCAGATCACGGGCAAGAAAATAGAGAAACTGCTGCTGAGGCCCTACCTGCATCTCCAGGGGACAAAGAGACGTTCCCGGCAAACCGTTGCGAATATTCACACTGCCAATCAGTGTATTGGTAATAGTGGAGAGCACCTGGAAGGAATCCGGGCTGAGCAGATAGATTTCTTCCCGTTGGGGGTTTATCGCCGGAGGCAGATCGGCCTGCCCGGGCAAACGGTTGCCATAGTTGAGCGCCAGCGGGGCCGCGTGCACCTCCTCAGCCCCGTTGCTTACGGTAAGGTGGTATGTCGCTATACTATCTCCAATCATTTGCTCGAGGCTCACATCCAAATAGGAGGTTGCCGAGGGATCGAAAGTGGTTAAAAGGGTAAATGTAGACCCATCCCAATCGACCCGCTTTAGCGTATAAGACCGGAAATTGGCGTCCGGGCTTTGCTCCCAGGATATTTGGGGAATGGTTCCCAGCCAGACGATTTCGGTGAGGCTGACCGGGGTTGGGGGAGCCTGGTTAAAGGTAAGAAATCGGGTTAATTCTAACGAGGGTTGATCGAGCAAGTTTAGCAGACCCAGGTCGGGATGCTCTTCCCAAAGCAGGATGCGCAGAAAGTGTTCGCCTTCCGGATATTGCGGCGTATCCAACAAAACCCGGTAGGGGCCGCTGGCGCCGATGCTCCGTATGAGCTGCTCATCCAGGTATACTTCCATTTGTTCAATGTCATAGTCCAGCGTGAGGTAGTTTAGATCGATGAGAAGTATTCCGGCAATTTCCTGCCCCGGACGCAGATTGTTAATCGTCAGCACCCGGGTTTCCGGCGCTTTGGCGATTTTCTCTGTAGTGTGAACCGCCTCCTTCAGGTCGCAGCCCGGGAGACAGATCACGAAAATAAAAAAAGCAATAACAGTAGTTTTTCGGGTAAATTGCATGGCAATCCGACCTAAATCCAATCATGTCTGAATGAAAATAATACAGAAAATCGGAGCCTGAGTCACTTACTTTTTCATGTTCCTATCCAAAGCTGTGCGGGCGGCAGGGTTCCATCGTCCTGAGATCGGCGTGTTTGCTCCGGTTAATAATCTAAAAACCTGGTTTGGAGATATTGTTCTACCCAGAGGTTCCAACGTACAAACGAGGAACTTAACTCCTCCAGGCGACGGTCTTTGAAGGGGCCGCTAATTCCGGTCAGGCCATCTGCGCCTTCCAGGTGGTACCACATCGTCTCGGTCTCAAAATCGAATAAGACAAAAGTATTGCGATAGGTCCATCCACTGGCGCTGAGAGTTAGAATGCGATCATCAATTTCCCGGCTGTACACGGCAGCCAATTGAACCAGCGGTCAGTATGCGACGGCAACATGGGCGTTGCCAAACACTTCGTCAATAACTTCATGCCGGGTCAGCACATCGATGGGATAGGCGCGGGGATCATTATTCAGGTCTGTTCCGATCACCAGGAATTGACCGGAACGATCCGGGTAGCCGGGATCGCCCGGCAGGAGAAACTCCGGGTTTAAGATCGGGCGAATCGCTTCCGGGCCTAATCCAAATTGGAAATCCTCGGCCTTCATCCCGTACTGCGTCTCCGCGTGGGTCACATCCCAGCGCTTACCGGTACGGTCGACGATCACCACCTGGCCATTTTCCCGAATAACATTATCCGGGCCGGGGTCGGAACTGTTGGAACAAGCCCAGGATGTAGCCAGCAAAATCAGAATCACAAGGGTTTGTAACATTAATCTATGCCTCCGGTTTGTAGAGAATCTATACCGTACAGTTACTCTGTTCCAGTTTAAGCAACCGGGGAAGAGGGCTCCGTAAGTGATCTTACAAGTGCGGTAAATCCATCGCGGCCGTATGGCAACATTGCAGTTGCAAAAGTTCTGGCGTATATTAACCGCATAATTATAGAAAATGAACATTCGCATGTGATTGTAAATGCAGTTTAATAAACTTGAGCCTACTCCGGCTTCCGTCCTTAAAGTATTTCCTGCTCGCCCGGGGGAGTTCAACCCATTGGAGATCGGGGATTATAAAATTTGGCCGCCGGTGGTTCTGGCGCCGATGGCCGGGATTACCAACGCCCCTTTTCGCCGGATTTGCCGCCGGTTTGGCGATGGACTTTTTATTAGCGAGATGATTACGGCTCGACTTTTCTTGGAAGGGGATAAAAGGACGCTTCAGTTAGCCGGCTTTGCCCCGGATGAATCCCCCCGAAGCATCCAGCTTTACGGAGTTGATCCGGACACCTTGGGCCGGGCTGTTCGGAAGATTGTCTCGGAAGATCTGGCAGACCACATCGATTTGAATTTTGGCTGCCCGGTGCGAAAAATCACCCGGAAAGGCGGGGGGGCGGCAATACCGCCCCGGCAAAAACTGTTCGCCAAATTGATTCGTTCCGCCGTGAAACACGCCGGCGCGCTGCCGGTAACTGTAAAATTTCGCATGGGCATAGATGATCAGCGTCTCAGCTACCTTTCTGCCGGGACCATTGCCGAAAGCGAGGGGGCGGCGGCCGTCACCCTGCACGCCCGCACTGCCGCCCAACTCTACTCCGGGAAAGCCCGCTGGGAAGCCATAGCCGAGCTAAAACAGCAAGTACGGCGTATTCCCGTTCTGGGAAACGGGGATATCTGGCACGCCTCCCAGGCCCTGGAGATGATGCGCCAAACTCGTTGCGATGGGGTGGTAATCGGCCGGGGATGCTTGGGACGTCCCTGGCTTTTCCGGGACCTGGCCTGCTTATTTGAGGGCCTCACACTGCCGCCGCCGCCCACATTGAAAGAAACCCTGCAAATAATGAACGAGCACGCCCGGTCGCTGTGCCGGTGGATGCCGGAATCCGGGGCGATAAAAACCTTCCGTAAACATGCCCGCTGGTACGTCCAGGGGTACCCCGGGGAAGCCTACTTAACGCCGTTGCTCCAGGGCATTGAATGTTTCGACGATCTACTCAAAATTGTCGCGTCTGTAAAAGACGATCAGTTTTTGCCGAAAGAGGCGCTCTTCCAGCCCCGCGGTAAACAAAGTGCGATTCAAAAAGTGTCCCTCCCCCATAATTATGAGCAGTCCCTGCTGGACGATCGTCCTCCCGGAGCAGCGGCGGAAGCTGTTTCCTCGGGCGGCTGAACTGATGATCCTGCCGTCAGTTTAGCCGGGCGGGTGTCGACTTCCCCGGCAATTGTCGCTTTTTTCAACACAAAAAAAGAGCAGGCAAAACGCCGCACCGTTAGAAATCCAAGATTATTTAACTTATTTTGCCGCCAAAATAAAATTTCCAAATTTACGCTAAACGCAAAAAAAACAAGCACCCCGTTGCCGGCGCTCCATTGCTTAAGCGAACCCAAGAGCCTGTTTTTACAAAGATTACCACTATTTTCCGAGAATGGGGTGATCCAGGCTCTATTGGGCATCCTGGTATGAGAATTGCCGTTAAGGTAATCAGCCGGGCAACAACAGCGCCCGGGAAATGCAAACAGGGAAGGTTTGCTGATCTTTGAAAGCTTGCTAATTACCAGCGATGGTAGCAGCTAAATATGATTGAAGGATCAATCAATTAATAAGAACATGTTCCGGGCGTAGGGAGGCTACAAGGAGGTTTGCCCGGAGACTTCGATAGAAATCAGGGAGGATTTTGCAATGAAGTCAAGTACAAGGATGTTGTATATGGGGCTCATCTCAGGGATGGTACTGATGCTGCCCGGTTGCCTTAAAATTCACCCCCAGGTGGAACGGCATAGCTCCGGAAGGGGGTACGAACGAGCTTCGACTCCCTCTTCCACTTACTACACCACCCAACGGGATGGAGTTTTCCGCTATGAAGAATTAATCCGCTGGAAATCCTCTCAATACCAAATCGACTACTATTTGATGCTTGCCCTGGTTCAGGCCGAATCTTCCGGCAATCCGAATGCAATAAGTAGCTCAAACTGCCGGGGCCTGACCCAATTAAAACTCTCCACAGCCAGACAATATGACCGTTCTCTCTCGTATGCGGACCTGCACAACCCGGAAATCAATATCGAGATTGCTTCCCGGCACATGGTTCGGTTGCGCAGATTAGTACGGGAATACTTCCCCAATGCATCGTTAATGGAGCGGGTTGCTTTAATTGCCGCCTCCTGGAATGCCGGCTGGAGCCGGGTGCGCAAAAACGGAACCGTTCCGAACATCGAGGAAACTCAACGCTTTGTACAGCGGGTGGCTTACTATTATAAAAGTTATCGCTGGGGAAACTAATTAACTTCATAAAATATCTCCTTTAGGACGCCGCAAAAGCCTCTGGAAATCTTCAGAGGCTTTTGTATATTAAAAATATTTTTAACTTATTTTTTCCTTCAAGACGTTGTATCTTAGTAGGTTAAATCAATCAATACAGGGTGCATGACAACTTGCACAATTTTTCAGGGATTTGTAGATTCCGGCATTCACCGAATTATCCGCTAACATACTATTACTACTGATATTCCGGCGGCAGAAAACCTCTGTCCTGAGTTGCATCAAAGAAGGATGCCGGAATCTTCGAACACGTATTTTGTCATGAACCCACCCAAACACCTGTAAAGATGGAGTAGCGTCATAGTGACAACCCCGACAACTGTTGAGGGTGTATTGGAAATACACCCGGATGGATATGGATTTTTACGAACCATCAAAAACAATTTTCAAATTAAACCGGGCGACCCGTTTATTTCCGCAAAAATGATCCGGGAGCACAAGCTGCGCACCGGATTAATTCTTACCGCAGAAATAGGATCGAACCAAAGAAGAGGCCAAAGTTTCCCGGTGGTTAAGATTTTAACCTGCAATGGAATCGACCCGGTCGAATACCAAAAAATTCCCGAGTTGAAAGAACAGACCAGCATTGATCCGGAAGAACCGCTTCGGATTCAGCAGGGCGACAATGATCTGACCGGCAAGATGATCGATATGTTCACCCCGATTGGCAAAGGGCAGCGCGGGATGATTATCTCGCCCCCTAAAGCCGGGAAAACCACCATCCTGAAACATTTGGCCGAGTCGGTCCTGCTAAACCATCCCGAAGTGAAGGTCATCGTTTTGCTTGTCGACGAGCGCCCGGAAGAGGTAACCGATTTCCGGCGGGAGCTGCCGGGAGCCGAGGTGTTTTTTTCCTCCTCGGACCAGGATGTGGAAAGCCATTTGCGAATCACCTCCCTGGCGATGAACATGGCCATGCGGATTGCCGAACTTGGTGGAGAGGCTATGGTTCTGATTGACTCGCTGACCCGCATGGGACGGGCGTTTAACAAGGACACCTCTTCCGGCGGCAAGATTATGAGCGGCGGGCTGGCAGCCGGCGCCCTGGAGTTTCCGCGACGTTTTTTTGGCGCAGCCCGCCACATCGAACACGGCGGCTCTTTGACGGTGATGGCGACCATCTTAGTGGAAACCGGCAGCCGGATGGATGAGGTGATCTTCCAGGAATTTAAAGGCACCGGC
Source organism: Calditrichota bacterium (assembly GCA_024275555.1). GTDB lineage: Bacteria > Calditrichota > Calditrichia > RBG-13-44-9 > J075 > JAJRYW01. The sequence continues at coordinate 13,453 of JAJRYW010000232.1, forward strand.
AACCTGGATTTGCTCCTGTCGCGCGAGTGCGCCGAGCGACGCCTGTTTCCGGCCATCAATATTCGAGAATCCGGTACGCGCAAAGAGGAGAAATTGCTCAGCCCGGAGTTGTCCGAACTCAGCTATCAACTGCGCCGAAAAACCGCCGCACTGAAACCGCCGGAAGCGCTGGAATATATTCTGAATGTCTTAAACAAATCCTGACCCGTAAAATTTCCGGCCGGCAAGAAGGGCCGCTTTGATAAAAATCGTGAACCTATTCTGACGCTATGAAATTAATGCATACCGCAGATTGGCATCTTGGTAAACGCCTGGAGCGGTTTTCCCGATTAGAAGAACAGGCGCAGGTGCTGGAAGAAATTTGCCAAATTGCCGAGCAGGAGGCCGTGCAAGCTGTGTTGATTGCCGGCGATATCTTTGACCAGTTCAATCCCCCCACGGAAGCAATCCAACTGTTTTACCGCACGACCAAACGGCTGGCCCGCAACGGGGAATGCGCGGTGGTGGTCATTGCCGGCAACCATGACTCCCCGGAACGGATTGCCGCTCCGGACCCGCTGGCCCGCGAATGCGGTATTTTTATGGCGGCTTACCCGGACACCTGCATCGAGCCGATCCGCCTGGAATCCGGGGTAGAGGTTCGCAACACCTCGCCCGGCTATTGCGAAATAATCCTGCCGGGCGAGGACTGCCCGCTGCGCCTGATCCTGACCCCCTACGCCAATGAACAGCGGCTGCGCACCTGCCTGGGGTTTGACAACCCGGAAGAGGCGCTCCGGGATTTGCTGGCCGGGCAGTGGAAAAAGCGAACCGCCCACTTTGCGGAGCAGCCCGGGGTAAATGTGCTGATCGCCCATCTGTTTATGCACCGTCGCGACACCAAGCCGCCGGAAGAGCCGGAGGAGGAGCGCTCCATTCTGCAGGTGGGCGGCGCGCCGGCCGTTTTTGCAGAAGCGCTCCCAACGGGCTTACATTATACGGCGCTGGGACACCTCCACCGCTATCACC
>JAJRYW010000233.1 GCA_024275555.1 Calditrichota bacterium
ATGCAGTTTTTTGGCGGCGGCGCGGAGTTCTTTTTCATCGGCCTCCTGCAAATCCAGGCCGGTATATTCGCGGATGCCCTCAAAAAGGGGCAAACGCCGCCAGGGAGGCGTCAGGTCAATTTCATGCTCCTGGTAAGTAATTTTCATTGTTCCCAGCACTTTTTGGGCAATCTGGCTGATCATCTGCTCGGTCAGTTCCATCATCCAGTGGTAATCTTTATAAGCCACATACAATTCCATCTGGGTAAACTCGGGATTGTGAAAGCGGTCCATCCCTTCGTTGCGGAAATCCTTGGCAAATTCGTAGACGCCTTCAAATCCCCCCACAATCAGCCGTTTCAGGTAGAGCTCGTTGGCGATGCGCAGATAGAGGCGCATGTGCAGGGCGTTGAGATCGGTAACAAAGGGGCGGGCCGAGGCGCCTCCGTAAATGGGCTGGAGCACCGGGGTTTCCACTTCCAGGTATTCGCGCTCATTGAGGAATTCCCGCATGGCGGTCATAATTTTAGAGCGGCGGATGAACACTTCTTTCACATCCGGGTTCACCACCAAATCCACGTAGCGCTGCCGGTAGCGCTGTTCTTTGTCGGCAAAGGCGTCGTAGACAACACGCTGGCCGGCTTCTTCCTTTTCCTTTACCACCGGGAGGGGCCGGAGCGATTTGGCGAGCAGCTCGATCCCGTCCGCCGCAACCGAGATTTCCCCGGTGCGGGTTTTGAAGACCTGCCCCTGCACTCCCAGGAAATCGCCGATATCGAGCATCTTATACAGGTCAAAATATTGCTCGCCGACGCTATCTTTTTTGACGAAAACCTGGATGCGGCCCCGGGCGTCCTGCAGATCGCAGAAACCGGCTTTGCCCATCACCCGCTTGGCCATCACTCGCCCGGCGATCCGGACCTCCTGGCCGTCCAGATCAGCAAAATTTTCTTTGATTTCCAGCGAAACATGAGTGCGGTCAAATTTATACGGATAGGGATTAAGGTTCATCTCCCGGATTTTTTCCAGCTTCCGGAGCCGTTGTTGGATCAACTGATGGAGTTCTTCCACGTTTAAATCTCCTTCCCTCAAAACACGCTAAATTATAGCACTTGCTAAATTTACATCCTTTAAAATTTTAAATTGCCAAGTTAAAGAAAATTCGATTTTATCACAATCTTTTCTTCAAAATAGTGTAAATAAGGTTATTCGTTGAATAGAGATGCAATCTCATGTAAAAATTATGCTGCTCCGGCCGTCTCTTAAAATGGAAAGGAATATCAGCGAAGTATAGAGATTCACCGGCAAAGCAAGACATGTAAATACCTTATAAAACAATAATTTCCGCCTGCGGCCAACATCGGAAAGCATTGGAAAAGGCTTGACATCATAGTTCTCAGGTAATAAATTCTTTAAAAATTTACATTTAAATAATTCGATTTGATATAAAGCTTACTCGATTTTTTTCGACTCTATTATAGTTCAAGCAAAAACGATTGCTAACCCCAAAGCCAATTATAAGTAAGGAGCAAGAAGGTGAGTCAAGTATTTGAAAGGTCTGCCCAGCTGAAAGAGATCGTATTTGATGTAAAACTACGTATTCCGGAATGGAAAGTACTTTTTGCCGTTGATGGTCGTATGGATTCTCAAGGCATCGCTGAGCTCTTAGATCTACAGGAATCCGACGTTCAGACCACCTTAGCAAAGCTTCGCGAATTGCAGCTTGTGTCTCCTCTTGAGATGTTGGAAGAAACGCCGGCGGAAGAAGCCCCGGCGATAGAATTTGACGACGCCGGCGCCAGCGAAGCCGCCCTGGAAACAGCAGAGCAGGAACCGGCCGCCAGCGAAGCGCCCTCCGGGGAAGCAGCCCCTGCCGCAGAAAGCGCCCAAGAAGAAAGCGCCGAAGAGGAAAGCGATATTTTTGACCTGGCCGAGGAAGTCTCCCAGGCTGCCCCGGAAGAGGATTCGCTTGATGCGGATCTGGAGGCGCTCTTCCAGGAAGAGACCGCCGAAGCTGAACCTAAAAGAACCACGGAAGGCAGCGAATCTACTGAAAATGACGATCTGGATGCGTTGATCGGCAACTTGCTTGACGAGGAATCTTTAGACGACGCGGGCGTTGACGACACGGAAACCCTGGAAGAATCCGCCCCGGGCGAAGCTGCCGACAGCAGCAATCTGGATGATTTTGACCTGGGCAGCATCTTTGATGAAGACCTGGCCGAGATGGGAGCCGAGTCGGTTGAAGATGTGCTGGACACCCTGGAAGAAGAACCCGATATAGCCCGGAAGACCGCCCCGGAAACGCCGCCAACCGAGGCGCCCGAGCTGCCCGATGAAGCCGGCAGCGGCACCATCCTGGTTGTCGACGACAGTGTGGTTATCCGCAAAATGGTGGAAATTGCCCTGGAGAATGAAGACTACAACATCGTTTCCGTCGCCACCGGCAAAGACGCACTCAACTATCTTGATGAACACACCCCGGATTTAATCATTTTAGACATTATGCTCTCGGATGTAAATGGGCTGGATGTGTTAAAGGCCATTAAAGCCAGTAAACAAATTCCGGTGGTAATGCTCTCTGCAAAAGATACACCCCGGGAAACCACCAAAGCTAAACAACTTGGCGCCGATGACTTTATCCCAAAACCATTTAAGGATGAAGAGTTAGTTGGTAAAATCAAAGAATTGATTAAAAAGTAGGTTTAGCGATCGCAGCAGCCATGGAAACCATGCAACAAAATGGTTATCCTCCCCGGCGGGAGGTAGCCCGCCTCTCAACATTCGAGCTGGCCGGAAAGGTCTTTGGTCTTGATATACTAAAATCACGTGAGGTCATTCCCCTTCCCCACTATACGCCGCTGCCGAATTCGAATGAGATTTTTTACGGAGTTTTTAATCTGCGGGGCGAAATTTTTCCCCTGGTGGATATCTCCCCGATCTTAGGCTTAGCGCCCAAAAAAGCGGGTGTGGAAGATATGGTTATCTTAGTGGAAAACGACCCCGAGTTTATCATCGGTGTTTTGGTCGACCGGCTACATCGGGTGGCGCCCTATACCCCCGGTGAATTGAAATCGCCCAAAGGCTTTGCCAGCCGGGAGTTGTCCCGCTATACCAGTGGGATTCTGCAGAACGGCAATCAAACAATTCATGTCCTGGATTTAGATAGCGTCTTCCGAGCCAAAGAAATTTTAGCCCATTACTAAACAGGTGATCTGATGGGACGTAACTACATTGGACTTCAGTGGAAGTTTTTTTTAATCCTTTTTGCCCTCAGTTTTATTATTATGGGCATACTGGCCTACCAAAGCTATAACAAAGAAGAAGCGGCCGTCTACCAGCAGGTGCATCATCAATTGGCGGAAGTGGGCTGGGTGCTTTCTTCTACCGTTCCCGGCGACCAAATCCGCCGGGCCCTGGAATTAAATTCCAACCTCAGCGCCGAGTATGAATATGTTTCCAGCCAAATCAGCAATCTTTTCCAGGTTTTTAATAATGAGAATAAAGACTACCCGCTCAAACAAATTTCCATTTTGATTCCGGAATTCAATAAAACCCGTATTTTCTACTCCACCCGCCAGCCGGTTAAATTTTTAGAAGATTATATCCAGCACGAAGAATTAACCCGGGTGCTGCAGGAAAACACCGTTGTTTTTAAGAATGAATATTTAGACGGAAACGACCTGGTTTATTCCGCTTTCGCCCCTATTTACGATCCCGACAGCCAGGAAATTGTGGCCATCGCCAAAGTCGATCTGTCCAGCTCGGTGGTTTACGCCCAACTGCCCTCTTTCTGGACCCGTTTTTTTATTTACCTGTTTTTGTCGATCATTATCTCGCTGGTCGCCAGCATTATCCTTTCCAAGATGGTTACCCGCCCAATCGACCGGTATGTCGATTTTGTCAACAAAGTGTCGGAGGGCAACTATCATCTTCGATTGGACTTGCACACCAACGATGAACTGGAAAAAACCGCCCACGCGCTCAATTTAATGCTGGAAAAACTGGAAGGGCTGATCGAAACCGAGGCGGACCGCGACCGGCTGCAGGAGAACATCACCAGCCTGCTGAAGATTGTTTCCGCTGCTGCCGACGGCGATTTTACCGTGAGCGCCGAGGTAACCGCCGACACCCTGGGGGCCCTGGCAGACTCCTTCAATCTGATGGTGGCCGAACTTTCCAACCTGATCCACGACGTCAAAAACGCTTCGGATCAGATTGCCAAATCCACCCGGGAAATTTTAATTAAAACCGAGACGATGTCGCAAGGGGCGGAAACCCAGGCCGTGGAAATTGAGAGCACCTACCGGGCCGCCAAAGAGATGGCCGAAATTCTGAAGTACGCCAACGTGCGTACCTCGCAGGCCGCCGAATCGGCCCGCAAAGCCGCCGAAGTAGCCCTGGCCGGAACCGAGGTAGTCAAGAAGTCCATCGAAGGAATGCACCGGATTCGTGATCGCGTACAGGAAACGGCCCGCCGGGTGCGCGCCCTGGGCGAAAATTCAGTGGAAATCGGCGAAATCATCGAAGTAATCAGCGATATTGCCAATCGCACCAACCTGCTGGCCTTAAACGCTACCATCGAGGCGGCGCGGGCCGGGGACGCCGGGCGCGGGTTTGCCGTGGTTGCCGACGAAGTGCGGATGCTGGCCGAACGCTCCAGCCAGGCCGCCAAAGACATCGCCGCCCTGATCGAAACTATGCAGGCCGGCACCAGCGAAGTGGTGTTAGCTATGGAATACGGCACCGATGAAGTCGAACGCGGCACCAGGCACGTCGATGAAGCCGGCGCAGCGCTGAAAGAAATCATCGAAATGGTGCAGGATTCTTCGCAATCCATCACCGAAATTTCCGGGGCCTTCCAGCAACAAGCCAAAGCCAGTTCCGAAATCGCCGAAGCTATGAAACGCACCGCCTCGATTGCCCAGGAAACCGCCAAAGGCGCCCGGCAATCCAAAA
>JAJRYW010000234.1 GCA_024275555.1 Calditrichota bacterium
AACCTGAAGAATCTGTTCCAGCGCGCTTCAGATATTGCCCCGGAGATCACCACGGAACACCAGGCCATGATCGCCAACTTGAATGAACCTTCCATTGTCTGCGATTTGATCATTGCTTTTTCCAACGTAAGCGTGGCGGAAAAGCAGGAGATTCTGGAAATACTGGAAGTGGAGAAGCGGTTGAATCGGGCCACCTACATTTTCAACCACTATTTGCAGACCCTGGAATTAGGGAAAAAAATTCAATCGGAAGTGCAGGACGAGATCAGCAAAGGCCAGCGGGAGATGTACCTCCGCCAGCAGTTGAAAGCGATCCAGAAGGAACTTGGGGAGTATGAGGATGTCTCCGATATTTCCGAAATCCGGAAACGGCTGGAAGAAGCCGAGTTGCCCGAGGATGTGCGCAAGGTGGCCGAGAAGGAAGTGGAACGCCTTTCCCGAATGCATCCGGCTTCTGCAGAATATACCGTTTCCCGCACCTATATCGATTGGCTGCTGGATTTGCCCTGGCTAAAAAGCACCGAGGATAACCTGGATATCCAGAAGGTGAGTGAAAAGTTGGAAAATGACCACTATGGCCTGGAAAAAGCCAAGAAGCGCATTCTGGAATACCTGGCGGTGCGGAAGCTGAAAAAAGATATGCGCGGGCCAATCCTGTGCTTTGTCGGCCCCCCGGGAGTCGGCAAAACCTCCCTGGGACAATCGATTGCCGAGGCCCTGGGACGCAAATTTGTACGGATGTCCCTGGGCGGCGTGCGCGATGAAGCCGAGATTCGAGGACACCGACGCACTTATATTGGGGCCCTGCCGGGCCGGATTATCCAGGGGATTAAACGGGCCGGCTCCAATAACCCGGTGTTTATGCTGGATGAAATCGACAAAGTAGGCTCGGATTTCCGGGGCGATCCTTCCGCCGCCTTGTTGGAAGTGCTGGACCCGGAACAGAACCATAGCTTCAGCGATCATTACCTGGAAGTGCCCTTTGATTTGACCAGGGTGATGTTCATCGCGACCGCCAATATGCAGGACACGATCATACCGGCCCTGCGCGACCGGATGGAGATCATCGAAATTCCCAGCTACATCGAAGAGGAAAAAGTGGAGATTGCCAAAAAGTTTCTGGCGCCGAAACAAGTGCGCGAGCACGGCCTGGAAGAGGGATCGCTGACCATCACCGATGAGGCGCTCCATACCATCATCAACGCCTATACCCGGGAAGCCGGGGTGCGGAACCTGGAGCGCCAAATTGCGGCAATCTGCCGGGGCGTAGCCAAAGACGTCGCCACCGGAAAGCCTGTACCCAGTGAAATCACCGAAAAAGATGTTGAAAAATTTCTGGGCCCCCGCAAATTTTACAGCGAGGTTGCCGAACGGATTGATGAGCCGGGCATTGCCACCGGGCTATCCTGGACGCCCATGGGAGGCGATATCCTGTTCATTGAGGCGAATAAGATGCCCGGCAAAGGCAAACTGGTGCTCACCGGCCACCTGGGCGATGTGATGAAAGAATCCGCCCAGGCCGCTTTAAGCTACATCCGGGCCCGCACGGCCGAATTTGGCCTGGAAGAAGACTTTTATGATAAATATGATATTCACATCCACGTTCCGGCCGGGGCAATCCCCAAAGACGGCCCCTCTGCCGGAGTTACCCTGTTCAGCGCCCTGCTCTCTTTGCTGACCGGCAAACGGGTTTGCAACGACCTGGCCATGACCGGGGAGATCACCCTGCGGGGTAAAGTGCTGCCTGTGGGAGGCATCAAAGAAAAAGTATTGGCAGCACACCGGGCCGGAATCCGGAAAGTGATTTTACCGGAAAAGAATGAAGCCGATTTGACGGAAATTCCGGAAACCGTAACCAAAGAGATGACTTTCTTCTTTGTAAAGAACATGAGCGATGTAGTCAAGTATGCCCTGGAGCCGGAGCAAAGCAAAGGCGGCCGCTCCGGATCATCCTGGGAGAAAAGTTCACCAATAAAACCTGACGTGGAGGGACATGTTCGCACATGAGCGCCCAGATAGATTACTATAAAATACTCGGCGTGAGCGAGGATGCTTCCGAAGAGGAAATCAAACAAGCCTATCGCCGGCTGGCCAAGGAGTTTCATCCGGACTCGCAGGGCGGCGATAAAGCCGCTGAAGAGCAGTTTAAGAAGATCAGCGAAGCCTATAATGTGCTTAGCAATAAAGAAAAACGCGCCCAATATGACATGCTCCGCCGGGGCGGATTCTCGGGCGGGAATTTTCCGGGCGGCGACTACCAGGTGCACTTCGGAGAAGGCTTAGGCGATAATCTTCATACCATTTTCAGCAACCTGTTCGGCGGGTTTAACGGGCCGGAAGGCGGGCGGGAATCCACCTACAGCAGCAATCCGTTTGAGGATATTTTGGGCGGGGGGCGGCGCACCCGCTCCGGAAAGGGCCAGGATATGGAAGCCAGTATCACCATCCCCTTCGATCTGGCGGTGAACGGCGGCGAAACAATTGTCACCACCGGAAGCGGAAAACGGGTGAAAATTAAGATTCAGCCCGGCCTGGAAGATGGCACGAAAATGCGTCTGCGCGGCCACGGCGGCGCTTCTCCGCACGGCGGCCCGGCCGGCGACCTCTACGTCGTGGTAAAGGTGGCTCCCCACCCGGAGTTCTAGCGGAAAGGCCTGGATATCTATTCTACTCTCTCCATTGATGTCGCCACGGCAATTTTAGGCGGCGAGGTGAATGTGCGCACCGTGAGAGGTAAAACGGTTAAACTGAAAATCCCGGCCGGAACCGACAGCGGCAAAAAACTACGCATCCCCAGAATGGGTGTAAAATCCTCCAAGGGCGTCGGCGACCACTATGTCCGGGTGGAGATTAAAACGCCTAAAAATCTCTCCCTGACCGAAAAACGTGATTTTAAAAACTGGGCCAAGAAGGTCGGCCTGTTATCATAAAAGACAAGTGACTATTCAGTTGAGGCGCCCTCTCGTTCCAGGCTCCTGCCTGGAATGCTTATTTCCGCAAAGCTCTGCTTTGTTTCGTCTCCTACCGTTATCCGCTTTGGGGAGGAGAGCATTCACTCTTGTCTGTGGCAAATGCGCAAAAGCCCGGGCGTACAACTCTGTCTGAAGCTGAGCTTCGGGGGAAAAGCAGCGTTCAAAGCAGGAGCTTTGAACGAGATCGAGGTTCTTTCTTTTGAGCCTTTTGTGTGTTTTGCTTCCTGAGAAGCCCCTTACGCGGTGGGCTGAATAGGTACAAAAACAATTCTTTTTCTTTGAATACTCCATTTGATTCACAGGTGGAATGTTTTTTGTTTCAATTCCCCAAAACCAGTCTGCTTTGCAATCCCGACGCCCAGCATTGATCTTGTATGTGCTGCCTGAATCTCCACCAAGAATATAATAAAACTCGAACATCCTCAAGGTGGGCGGGCCGTATTAAATTCACCCTAAAATTACTTGTAAATTAATTTTTTTTCCTTAACTTCCCTCATCATCAAACACTTTTCCGTAATAATATTCACTCTTTTCTTTGACTTGAACCGTTTAATTTTGTTGAATGTCCAACTATCCCAACGGAGGTATTTTAAATGAAATATCAGCAAAAAAATGCAGGTAGTCCGTTTCGCAATCGCCGGCCGGGAGTTGCTATGGGCGCCATTGTGCTGTTTTATGGATTATTTGCACTTCTT
>JAJRYW010000235.1 GCA_024275555.1 Calditrichota bacterium
GGCGCCACGTTGTGGTCGGGAAAATGACATAAGTTATGTAGTAATATAAGTTTAGTTTGTAATAAGGTCTATTATTAATTTCAGAGAAAAAAAGGTTGAAATGAAACGCAAAGGGGGAGAATTTCCCACAAATTCCCTCTATTGAGTGTTCAGATCAACAGGATAAACTTCATCCGGTCAATCCTGTTCATCCAGTCAAAAATGAATACCTGAATAGTTACTTTTGGGCAAGTAAAGGCGCCCAACCCGCCGCCTGCAATCGTTATGAAAATATTTGAAAGCTTGATTCCAATTCGGTATATTGAATCCTTATCTTCAAAAGTGAAACTGAAAGTTTTCCGGAATGCTTTAAAAATATTTCTCATTTAAGGAATATTCGGAAGCGACCTTCAACAGCAAAAGTGTGCCACTTATTCCAGTACGGCCGCACCGCGTATGAAACCGGCCCGCAGGGGCAGCCTAAACGACTTGAAAAGCCGCCGGCTACCCTGGCCGGATATCATCCGACCAGTTGAATGGAATTTGTTTGGCGCCAGTGAAAAACATGGAAGTCCCAGAGCCGCATCGTATCCGAGCTTACCTCTTCGGTCTCTTTTGCCTGCCAAAGAATTTCTGCCTTACCGATAAGCTGCAACATCTTCCTCTCTTTGAAGTCCACAAACAATAAACCGGATTTTGGATTCACCGAGAAATTGCCCAGGGTATTGAACATGCTGTTCCCCGGGTAATCGGGTATTCTCAGGGTGCTCTCGTTCACTACCCGCACAAAGCCGGGTTCCCCGCCGCGATGGGAAGCATCCGGATTTCCCTCCGCATCGGAACTGCCGACAAAAAATGTATCGGAGCGTGTAATCCAGGCTTGTAAATCAGCCGTTAGAACAGCGCCCTCTGTTTTTGCAGCAGATAGATTTCCGCCTGTTCCACTCAGTTCAATTTCACACAGGCGGATGTACTTTCGGCAATTCGGATAAGCTTGTTCCACTAAAATTTGAATGTTCTCTCCGGAGATGGAAATCCTACCGTTTACCCTGAACCGGCGCCTGGTTGCCGGTTCGATAAAGAGCATTCCGATCTTCGGGGAGCTGCGAATATTTTGCCAAAACGGGTCGAGTGGGTTGCTCTTGATCGAAGACAAATCAATATTGATGGTCTGTTCATCGGCAACACTTAAAAACCCCTGCCGGCCAGCCAGCAGGGAGGTCCAAATATTTGCCTGTGCATCGCGGGTGGTTACAATGGCCATATTCTGCCTGCTGATAAATACGGCAACCGGCGCCGGTATGATATTGCCGACAGCCCGCCCAACCAATGCGGCCCTTTGCGCCTCCCCGGCTTTTTCCTGCGCAGCCCGTTCTCCGGGGTGAAAAGGTGATCTGGTCATATCTTTGTCCTTATTATGAAATCTATCCTGGCAGTGCTCTCACCCTGCCAGAGTCGGGTGATCAATCATTTCTACTAATCTGCAAAACACTCTTTGAAGCTGTTTTGGAAGTTCATTTTTATGCCACAAAGATAGCAAGTCTTACCAATATAGTTTGTTACTATTCAGCCGCCAAGACGCCCGCGAAGCGGTTCCGTTGGAAAAAGATCGCCAAGAAGAAAAACGAAATGGCACAGACAAATTTGGGAAATCACGATAGATTTTTACTCCGAATATCCAACTTGTTTGTCATAGAGCTTCATACATATCTTTGCACCTTTACGGCGAATACCTGAACTGTTACAATTTTATTTCCCAATCCGGTTCATCATGTGAATCCTGTCAAAAAAGAGACCTGAATGGTTACCTTCGACACAGGATAAAAGAGACGCCCGGCCGGGTGTTCTTTGTGGCATGGTGGGGTTTAAAAAAGAGACGCCCGACCGGGCGTCTCCACATACATAAAAAATCTTTGCGTTCTCCGCGGCTTGGCGGCAAAAATTATTTCATCAGGATCATCTTGCGGATTTGGGTAAACTTACCCGCCTCGATGCGGTAAAGATAGAGGCCGCTGGCGACTTGCCGGCCGGCTTCATTGCGTCCGTCCCATACCGCCTGGTGCTGCCCGGAAACCACGCGGCTGTTGACCAGCGTGCGCACCTTCTGGCCCAGCACATTGTAGATAACCAACTTGACATCGCTTACTTCCGGCAGCTGGTAGCGAATGACGGTGCTGGGGTTAAACGGATTGGGAAAGTTGGCTTCCAGGGCAAAGGTGTGAACCGCCTGATCATCGCCGATGCCGGTGGGCTCCCCGACTCGCAGCGAGACCGGCGCCTGGTATTCCGGATTTACCGGGTCGTTGCTGGCAATAATCAGTTGCGCCAGGTAATTGCCGTTTGCCAGACCGGAAGCATCGGCCCGCACCCGGATATCGACGCTGCCGCCGGCGGGCACGGTTCCGCTGACCGGGTTGGCGCTCAGCCAGGCGCTTTCGGCGGAAATCAGCACCGCTAAGTTATCGTGCACATAAGGGGCGTTGAAGACCACTTCCAGACCGTCCGAGGCCGTCGCATCCTCAATGCCGATCGTGGCCGAGGTCAAATCGCCCTGCATGGAAAGATATTGGAAGTAAATCTGGCCGCTGGCCTTGAGGATCACCTGGAAGGTGTAGGGAGCGCTGCTCCCAAAGTGCGGGATATCGGTGTACTGCACGATGAACTGATCCGCATCGCCCTGGTAGTGGATGGTGCCGCCGGCGCCGGGATTCAGATCATCCCAAAAGGGGGCAATGTAGTTGTTGGGATCGTTGGGATCCAAGACTGGGTCGTTGGAGAAATCCGTGCCGTCGGTGCCAAAGGTCAAATAGCCGTTCGAGCCGATTTTGACCATAGTCTGATCCACCCCGTAAAAGCTGAAGCTGAAGGGCAGGGCTACTTCGATGAAATCGTCGTCGCCCAGGCTCACCGACGTTCCGACGCCGGAGACATCAATCCAGTTGAAGACCGGTCCGCCCGGCTCATCGGAATCGATCCAGCGGTGGCCGAAATTATCCGGCCCGCCCAGGCCTTCGCTGGGGCTCATACCCAGGCGCCGGTCGACCTCGCCTTTTTCAAACTCCAGATTATATTCCACATCATAGCTGGCGCGTTGCCCCTGGCGGGATTTCCATTCTTTGGAAAGGATATCTTCATCGCGGATGGAAAAATCCAGCGCTGCCAAGCCGTTGTTGGTGATGGTCATGATCAGCGAATCTTGTTCGCCGCTGCGGATGTCAAAATGCATCGAATCCGGGGAAACGGCAATGGCCGGGGCATCCAGCACTTCCAGGCTGACCGTCACCACGTCTTCCGGGTTGGCCGGGTCGTTGCCGCTTACCACCAAATTAACCGTGTAGTTGCCGGCGCTGAGGCCGGCGGCGTCGAGGGAGACGACAATTACATCGGTCCCGCCGGAAGCAACCGTGCCGGAAACCGGGTTGAGCGACAGCCAGGAGACCGGGGGATTCTCGGCGACCGTATAAACCAGGCTGCTGGGATTGGTGTTAGTGTTGCTGATATTGAAGTGCAGGGTTCCGGTTGCCCCCACCAGCAGTGAGTCGCTCAGGCCGAGCGGATCGACCTGCATGGCCGGGGTTGCGGTGGGAACGCCTAAAAACACATCGTCGATCAACCAGTGATCATAGGGGCCTGCTGTACCCATATTGCGGAAGCGCATCTGGAAAGAAGGGTGAAAAAAAGTTGCGCCGGCGCCGGGATTTGCCGAGGCAATATCAATCACCTCATTGACAAAAGGCGTCACCGGGGCGCCCGGGTAGCCGCGTACTGTGCGCCACTGACCCTGGCTGTTCAGAAAATCCACCGCCAGGCTGTCGCCGTTTTCCGGGGCGTTTCCATTGCCCTGGGGCTGGTACCAATAGGAGAACAAGGCCCCGGAGGTTTCCAGGCCGCTCAGGTCCACCGGCAGCATGGTTACGGTTTCACCGCCGCTGGGATCTCCGTCCAGGCTAAGCATCAGGGGCGGGGAAGGCGGATTAACGCCCAGGTTGTTGACTTCGGCGGTGGTGTTGATCCAGAACCCCGGGTTGGGATCGGGACCGCTGGAAAAAGCGTCCTGGAAGGGCAGGCTCAGCGGCGAATATCCCAGGTTTGACGGCGCGCTCTCGTTGGCTGAGGGCTCGTTGTCAAACGCGGTGACATAGTACTCGTGTGTGCCGGGAGAAGGGGTGTACAGCGCAGAATCGGCCCGGGCAGTATCCGCCGGGGTGCGGGCAAAGCTGACAACCAGGGCGCCGTCTTCGTAAAGATTCACACCGGCAAAATCATCCATCGGTGTGCCGTCAACATTTACGGCCGGATTGGTCCAATGCATGACCAGGTCTGCACCGGAGGTGGTAACATAAAACAAACGCGGGGCCTCCGGAGTAACCGCACCGCCGGCAACTCCGTTAACACTGACCGGGCGGCTCAGGCTATCGTTGGCGATCAGCCTGGTAGACAGGGTGTACTCGTAATTCTGTCCGTCGCTTAAGCCGGTATCGGTGTAATTGCCAACACCGCCGGAAACCGAGGCAACAGCCGCACCGTCCCGCTCAATCTCGATGGTGAAATCGGAGGTCGAGATGGGATCGCCGTTAAAGAGCGTGGTCGGATCGTCCCAGCTTAAGAAGATCGAGCTGGGCGACTGGTAGTCGCTGTAAGCGCTGACGTTATCCGGCGCATTGGGGTCGAGCGGATCGCCCTCTGCTGCGCCGTCAAAGAAGACCACATAGAGACCGGTGGAAACGTCGGAGATCAGCACTTTGCCGGAAGTGAAAAAAGGATAAGCGCCCCAGGAACCTTCAAAACCGCCGCCGGGGCTGGGATAGGTGTCATAGTAGCCTTCTTCAAAAATATTATTCGGATCGCTGAGGTTGTAGATGCGCAAACCGTCCGCATAGTGCGACACATAGGCATAATCGCCTTTGATATGAGTGTTGTGCGCCAGGCCGTTGGGGCCGAGAATCTCATCCATAAAGACCGGGTTGGTAAGCGTGGTGATGTCCCAGAGCTTCATGGTGCGTCCCTGGGTTTCCTCGGTGGTCATCAGCAAAACATTGCCGTCGCTGGACCACATATTGTGCACATAGCCCGGGGCGGGAATGCCCATCCGGTTAATCAAAGAAGGGGAAGCGGGATTGCTGACGTCGTAAATACCCACCGAGCCGCTGGTACCTTCCGAGACAAAGAGCACATCGTCGCGAACAAAAACATCATGGCACTCAATGCCCAGGCTGGAAATTTGAACCGGGTTGAGCGGATCGGCCAGGCTGAGCACCCGCACCGGCTCGGCGGCGCTGCCTTCGGCATATAAAATCCCGTTGGCTTCATCAATATAAATATTATGAGAGGTGCTGAAGCCGTTGTAAGTCCCCACCAGGGTAGCCGAGTTGGGCAGATCGGAGAGGTCGATAATCTGCAGGCCGCC
>JAJRYW010000236.1 GCA_024275555.1 Calditrichota bacterium
ATCTGCTTCAACTGTTCCGGCGAGGCTTTGAGCAGACCGACCGGTGTCAGCCGGGGCGTTAATATTTTCCAGTTGGGGTCCGCGGCAAAAATATCTTTAAACATGGGCAGGGCCTCCGCCAAACGGCCCATGTTCACCAGGGAAACGGCGTGCCAGTATTTCATTTCCAGGTTGTCGGGCGTCATCTGCTCCGCCGCCCCGTATTCACGCAAGGCGCCTTCTTCATCGCCCTTCTCCACGGCCAGGTCGCCGGCGTTCATATGCTCATAGGCGCGATGCACTTTCAGCAGCCGCTTCAGCTCTTGCACCGGGTTGGGATGATCTTCCACCCGCAGATCGACCAGGCGGTCTTCCCAGACCTTGCCGCTTGATTGGGGTTTGACCACCAAAATTGCCGCCGATTGTTTTCCGCGAATATCCCCGCCTTGCGCCTGGGCCGCTTCCAGCGCGGCAACCAGCCGCTCGGCCAGGGGGCCTTTAGCCGCCAAAAAAGCTTTTTCCATGGCCGGCCAGACGGTTTCTTTGAGCATCAGGTTTGCCTGGACGGAATAGTATTTTTTATTGATGTGCCCGGCCGCGGGAATACACTTCGAACCCGTGTGTGTAGCGGTGTTGCCCTGCGCGTCAATCAAAGCGACCTGGCGCACCTCCCGGGCGTCGTCATCGGAAAGCAGAATTTTTAGCGCTTCCTGCGGAGTTTTCCCGGATTTTAATAATTCCAGTCCGCGCGGCCCGAAAGACACATTCACAAACGATTGAGTGGCAACCGCCCCCACGCCCGCTTCCGCCCAAATCACAATGCTGCCCACCGAAAACCAGTGCGATTGCACCGCTGCCCCAATCTCCCCGGTCGCCGAATCCACCGCCACAATCGAGTAGGTATGCGCCAGGGGATCCGAGAATTCCGATTGAGCGGTTATCGAAAAACAACTTAACAGAACTGACAATGCCATAAAAATATGCTTCATAGTCGCCTCGTGTATTAGCTATTAGTTTTGCTTTTCCCCTCGTTCCAAAGCTCCCGTTTTGGAACGCTGTCGCCAGGTATACCCTGTTTTTACGAACCCAGCTGCCGGGAGCGCTGCACAATAGGAGTGGGAACTCTGTTTATAGCAGAACCGGATCGAAACGGAGATTCCGACACTGAGACATCACCAAACAGGAGTTTGGCGACCGGGGATAAAATAAATGATGGGTGCACACTCCACATTTTACCCATCACGTTTTACGTTTTACGTTTCACGTTTTACGTTTTACGCATCACGTTTTACCAATCACCCTGGTAGGCCTCCGGCGGCGGGCAGATACAGATCAAATTACGGTCGCCATAGGCGTTATCGATCCGGGCCACCGGGGGCCAGTACTTGTATTCCCGCAAATACGGCAGGGGATAAGCGGCCCGCTCCCGCGGGTAGGGATGGTTCCACTGGTCTGCGCACACTTCCTCGGCGGTATGCGGTGCATTTTTAAGCAGGTTATCTTCCCGGTCGGCCTTGCCGCCGGCAATCTCCTCAATCTCGCCGTGGATAGCGATCAGGGCGTCGCAGAAACGATCCAGTTCTTCTTTGGACTCGCTCTCGGTAGGCTCGACCATCATGGTGCCGGGAACCGGGAAGGAGATGGTCGGGGCATGGAAGCCGTAATCCATGAGACGTTTGGCGATGTCTTCCACCTCCACGCCGGCGGATTGTTTAAAAGGGCGGCAATCAAAGATCAGTTCGTGCGCTACCCGCCCGTTTTTACCGGAATAGAGCACCGGGTAATACTTTTCCAGACGAGCCTTGATATAGTTGGCGTTCAGAATGGCGTAGCGGGTGGATTCGGTAAGGCCGGGGCCGCCCAACATGCGGATGTAGGCGTGAGAAATAGGCAGGATACCGGCGCTGCCCCAATGGGCGCTGGAAACCGCGCCGATAGCTTTCTCGCCCGGCGCCGCACTGATGGGGTGGGCGGGCAGATAGGGGGTAAGATGTTCCGCCACGGCGATAGGCCCCATGCCCGGTCCGCCGCCGCCGTGGGGGATGGCAAAAGTTTTATGCAAATTCAGA
The DNA here is from genome assembly GCA_024275555.1 of Calditrichota bacterium. Classification (GTDB taxonomy): domain Bacteria; phylum Calditrichota; class Calditrichia; order RBG-13-44-9; family J075; genus JAJRYW01. The sequence continues at coordinate 2,049 of JAJRYW010000236.1, forward strand.
TGGCAAACATCCGCGCCGATATACCCCGGGTTGGTCAGCCCCACCTGGGCGTTCAGATTTGCTCCATCCATGTACACCTGGCCGCCGTAATCGTGCACGATCCGGCAAACCTCCCGGATGGTCTCTTCAAAAACGCCGTGGGTGGAGGGATAGGTCGCCATCAGCGCGGCCAGGGTCTCCTGATATTGCTCGGCCTTTGCTTTCAGGTCTTCCACATCGATGTTGCCCTGCGGGTCGCATTGCACAATCACCACCTTCATCCCGGCCATAACCGCCGAGGCGGGATTGGTGCCGTGCGCCGAAGAGGGAATCAGGGCCACATCGCGCTGGGGCTAGCCGATATCTTCCAGGTAAGCTTTGATAACCATCATCCCGGCAAATTCCCCCTGCGCGCCGGAATTGGGCTGAAAGGAAACCGCCTTCAAACCGGTGATTTTGCATAGCCACGCTTCCAACTGATCAAACAACTTCCGGTAACCGGCGGCCTGCTCGCGGGGGATAAAAGGGTGCAATTGCGCAAATTCCGGCCAACTGATCGGCGCCAGTTCTGCGGCGGCATTCAGCTTCATGGTGCAAGAGCCCAGCGGGATCATCGAGGTGGTCAGGGATAAATCCTTGTTCTCCAGCCGCTTCAGATAGCGCATTAGCTTGGTCTCGGTATGGTAGCGGTGAAACACCGGGTGGGTAAGGATTTCCGAGGCGCGCAACAGCGGCCCGGGCAAATCGTTCAGGGCGACATCGGGAGAGACCGGCGCTGCCAACAGGGCGTCTTTTTTTCCGGCGGCTTTGGCAAAAACCGCGATGATCTGTTCCAGGGCATCGCTGTCCGTGGTTTCGTCCAGGGCAATACCGATACAACCTTGCTCCGTATAGCGGAAATTCAGGTGCGCCGAGGCGGCCAGTTGCCGCACAGCCGAGAGGCGTTCCTCCCCCGCCTCAATCAGCAGGGTATCAAAATAATGCCGGTTCAATTGCCGGTAGCCCAGTTTGCTGAGCGAATCGGCCAGTTGCCGCGCCCGGGCGTGCACTCCCCGGGCCATCCGGCGCAATCCTTCCGGGCCGTGGTAGACGGCGTACATGGCGGCCATATTAGCCAGCAGCGCCTGGGCGGTGCAGATGTTGGAAGTGGCCCGCTCCCGGCGGATGTGCTGCTCGCGGGTCTGCAGGGCCATCCGGAAGGTCAACTGCTCACAACGGTCCTTTGACACGCCGATGATCCGCCCCGGCACATGCCTCTTGAAATCCGCTTTGGCGGCAAAAAAAGCGGCGTGCGGCCCGCCGTAGCCCATCGGAACGCCAAAACGCTGCGCCGACCCCAGCACCACATCGGCGCCCATCTCCCCGGGGGGCGTCAGCACGGTCAGCGCCAGCAGATCCGCAGCAACCGCAACAAACACCCCGGCCTGGTGCGCCCGTTCGATCAGCGCCCGGAAATCCTGCACGTTGCCGTCGGCATCCGGGTACTGGATCAGCACGCCGTAGACGTCATCGCCGAACTCCATTTCATCCAGGCTGCCCGTTTTTAAATTGATGTGCTGCGCTTTTGCCCGGGTGTGCATCACCGAGATAGTCTGGGGGAAACACTTGTCCGACACCCAAAAGGTATCCGCGCCCAGTTTGGCTTTCTGCCGATCCCGCCCCCGGTGCAGCAAAGTCATCGCCTCCGCTGCGGCGGTGCCCTCATCCAGTAAAGAGGCGTTGGCAATCTCCAGGCCGGTCAGGTCGGAGACCATGGTTTGGAAGGTTAACAAAGCCTCCAGCCGGCCCTGGGAGATTTCCGCCTGGTAAGGAGTGTAGGCGGTATACCAGCCCGGATTTTCCAGCATATTGCGCTGTATCACCGGCGGGGTGATGCAGCCGTAATAGCCCAGGCCGATGTAGGATTTATAACACCGGTTCTGGCCGGCAATCTTACGCAACTCCTGCAAATATTGAACTTCACCCAGGGGAGGCTCCAGGGAAAGCTCCTCTTTTAAGCGAATGGACGCCGGCACAGTCTGGTCGATCAGGGCATCCAGGGATTCACAGCCAATCGTTTCCAGCATCTCCCGGGTATCTTCCGGATTCAAATCGATGTGGCGGTTTAAAAACGTATCGCTGCGGGGCAATTGATCGGCAAGGCGGGTCATAGCGCTGCTCCTTGGTTGGTCAAAATCGATGAAAAATATCTTAGAGAGGCCCTTAGCCGGCCTCCGGTTGTCCGCGGCCAAAGTTATTGAATTCACGCCGGAAAAGGCAAGCATCTCTTTATTTAGGTGAGGAGAGAGATATTGCGAATCTTGACTTGAAAATTTGACGCGGAAACACGCAGAGCAAGACAGCAGCATCAGATAATAACCGCAAAGCGGCGGTATGTTTATAGAAACAGTTACCTTAAAAGGTAAAACCGCTTAGCGGTGACAATAAAAATATTTGCAATCACTCAGGTAGTGTTAGACAGTCCCTACGAGATGGCTAGGCCATAGACCTTTAGACTACAGGGACGTAGTGTAAATTTAGCATATTATCGTTGTATACATGTGTTTATGTGTAAATGTCATCCCTCGGCTGGCTCAGGGTGGTCATCAAAATCAGTCTGAGCTTATAGAAGGTAAACTGAAAGTTTCGTTTAAGTTAGTTTCAATACATTTCAAGGCGTTTTATAAGGCTGCAGGTAATGCTCTCCATCGAAATGGATAAGATGGGAGGGGGCGTCTGCCACCCACACCTCTGTTTCCCAGGCTATATCATTTATGTAACGAGCCATCACAGCACGACTTGGAAAAGCGGTCACATATATAAGACCTGTTTTTGCACTGGAAAACAATCGGGTTAGTTCGGTATGCCTTTTAGCATCAACCGGACCATGGCTGGTTACCGCTTCAATTAGCAATAACCACTTCTCTTTCCCATAATAAAGTACCACATCCGGCATCTTTCCATGCTTATCAACTTCAACGCCAAGTTCCGCTAATAATTCTGCATCGAAATATCCCCATTTATCGCCGGTGTCGCCAAGGTAAACCAATGTGCTACCCGGTGCGAAGCGTGGAGCGAAGTCATCGATAATTGCTTTAATCAATTCGCTATGTTCACCGGGACTAATGGTTATTTTTTTTCCGGGAGCTATTTGAACAGGAATACGATTTTGTGCTCGCTCCTTTGCATAGCGGGTGGATAGCGTTTCCCGTCTATCGAGGTAATCTGGTAATGCTTCGCTCCATCCGGAACTGCCAAAACGACGAAGCAACTTCAATGTGTTCGACTCAATTTGATAAACAGCTTTTGGGCTGTTCACAGGACGATCCGGTTTATCCGGATTGTAAAGCGCTATTCCGGCATCGACAAATTGATGCATGGTCTGGCGCCGTATGGTCTCGCGAGTGTTTGGAGCATACTCCTTTTGATAATGCATTCGCATCCACTCCATCATTGGAGTGATACCAATCAAAGGATTTTCTGCATCCACCCATTTCTTACCGGGGGTAAGATTCAGTAGGGCTAATAGGCAAAGCGCCGACCGTTCATTTTGTTGCGCCCGGGCATTCCCAACGATTTGAGTATCCGAATCGCGGCTTTGATATATCGCTCCTTTTCCGTCATAAAGCCAGACCCATGAGTTGCTCATCTACCCTGGGTGACATAACCTCTCCTGTAGATAAAACCCACTTTCCTAATCTAATCAGAACTTCTCTACCCGGAAATCTCAACAACCGGAGATCGGTGGCATTAACCTGGGTATTGCCGCTAAACCGGCGGAAACATTTATCAACCAATTCACTATTCAGATATGCTGCCAATCCATAGGCAAGTTCCGGAGATAAGCCTTGTTTATTGCAGTGAATTATGTTTAGATGGTTCTCGAAACCAAGTAATAAGGCATCTTTAAAATTTTGCGGCTCAACAACACTCGCCACAATACGACGTTTTTCTTCTTTTGATGTAAACCGACGTACGATACAATAATATCCAGTTGGATAGAGCCATTTTTGGGTAGAATTGTTAACGCGGATAGCGTTTGGTTTCTTCGTGTCGGTTAATGGCCAGACCACTTTCCCATTGCGAAAATGTGTTGGGTAGAGTAAAGGCGCAGTGCCATGTTCCGGCATTTTACAGAGATGCTCCTTTACCCGGAAATCTACCACGGGACCTGTTGATACGGAAAGACCAAGATTTTTTAAAGAATATTTATACTCACCGGATATTTCAATGGTATCTTTTTCTGGTGAGGTGGGCACATGAATAAATGATTCCCGATCATCGGGAAAAACAATTTGGTCAAATGGAATTTTGAAAATATCCAGATCATCAAACTGATCATCCGTTGAGGTAGAAACAATTACTTCCTCCTGATTTCCACCACGCTCCAGTTTGATGATGATATTTTCCTGTAACACATCATCATCTTTGAAAGCTTTATTACGGGAATGAAATAAATGTAAGCGCCGGATGGCAGCCCGGGCAAGTATGTGTTGGCGGAAAGGCCGGTAATATGAACCGTTACAAAAACTGCGGGGAATAATGGCGACAAGTTCACCGTTTTTTTCGAGCAATGACAGAACCAGCGCCACAAAAGCCGGGTAGAGATTTACCGTTTCGATTCCGGCGCGCCGTAACATCAAGCGATATCGGGAGTTGCTTCTTATCTTTTTGTAAGGAGGGTTGAGGATAGCATGAGAGTATGTTTTAGATTCATAATCTTGAAAAAGATTTCCGGTAAGCCACTCTACTGCCGTGGTTATAAAATCCTTCCCAATAATTCGCACAACCAAATCGATATGCTTGTTATATTGCTCCAGCGTTTTAGATAAATATGGGTGAAGTTCAGTATCAATCTCAAATGCATCTACTTCGACTTTATGGCAATTGAGGTCGCCGGAAACGCACCTGCCCAAGAAAGCAGCAGAAAGAGACCCCACCCCTGCTCCGGCATCCAACAATCGAATTGTATCACATCGTCGGTTATCAAACAAACTCGCCATAAATGCAGCAATGCTCAAAGGCGTAAAATATTGCCCAAACTTTGTTTTTTGCACGGATGATAAATTCCGGGCTGCGGTTATTCGGATTTTTTCAGCTTCCTGAAGCAAGGTTCAGACTCCTTTGATGGCTATTTTAGCAATCCTAAGTAGCTTTCGCACACTTCGGCGCAAAAGTAATCTGTTTTCTACAGAACAAATCGACAATCCCGCCCGGCCGGGAGTCGATTTAGGCGCCCTTGGCGCTTTTACAGAATTATAAATTTTCGAAGGCAATATAATCATTCCCCCTGATTTCTGACAAAATTATTGCTGCGGATTGCTCCCCCAGCCATCAAATTCACAATCATGGTTGTAGCCAAGTCTGACCATTTGCTCCGTCCATGCTTCAACTGAACTCTCATCCATTTTGATTGGACCAGTCCACCCCCTTATCAGCATGAGCTGCTCATCGCCCTGTGAAGGGGTCGCTTCGACTTCATAGTTTAACTTTTTCAGCGCCGCTGCCAGGGTAAACGCCTTTTCTTCAGTGTCTGTGTAAAAGAAGAATTCCAGCTTAAGAGTTGTCGAATCGGTTACACCATAATTCATTAGTTGTGCAAGTATTTTGTACAACATTGTCATTTGTCCATTAAGATTTTTACGAAATGACTGCTCGGTCACATACGGTTTATCGGTATCGCCCGAATCATTCTTTGTGTAACCGGAAAGTGAGATAAAGATACCCATCAAAGGGATCACTCCGAATTTGTATTGAAGGTCTGACATAATATCTTCGCTTAATTTACTTGTAGAAATCAAATACGTGTATCTAATTTAGCAATCCATTCTATTTTTAACAATGCTTTTACGTGTGTATTGAATGGATCAAATCACGCCGGCTATTCTTGGTACTCATAAACAAATTCAAAATATACTATTCCTCCAAAACTTTCTCCACCTCCCCCCTCTCCCGGTAAAACTCCCTCAACCGCTGCCTTGCCAAGACCGTCTCCTCATCCTCCGCCCCTCGCTTTACATTTAATAGTTGATAGCCCTTCACCAAATGCGGTTCGGCGGCTTTAAACTTGCCCTGTCTCGCCAGGCATTCCCCCAAAATACTCTCGGCGCGCCCGATTTTCCAGTGCGTCGCCGGGTAGGCGGCGCGGTAAATGCCCAGCGCTTCGGTCAATAGTTGTTCGGCTTCCGGATACTGCTGCGCTTTCATCGTCGCCTGCCCGAGGCGCAGCAAGGTGGCGGCAATCTCCCGGTGCTGCGCCGGAAGGGTTTCCTGCTGTATTTCCAGCGCCTGCCGGAGTAGTGTGTCTGCACGGGAAAGATTCTCTTGCATCAAAGCAATATCTCCCAGGTGATACATTGCCTTTGCTGTCGCCGGGTGGTGCTCGCCAAAATTTTTTATGTAGATTGCCCGGGCGCGTCGCAGCAGACTGTCTGCCGCCGGGTAATCCTTTTCATTTTTCATCAGACTGCCGTAACTCATCAGCACATTTGCCACACCCCGGTGCTCCATGCCCATTTCCTCCTCCCGACTTTGCAGCACCTGTCGAAATGCCTGTTCTGCCTGTCCCGCTTTCCCCATCGCCCGATAGAGCATTCCCCGGTGGTAAATGATATTTCCCACCTCATAATGATTTTCCCCGAATTTATCGCGCAATATCATTAACGCCCGGGATAACAGGGTATCCGCTTCAGGATATCGCCCCTGCTTTATCGGTACCGTTGCCAGGTGGTCGAGGCTGAAGGCGGTTTCCGGATGGGCATCGCCCAGGGCTTTGCGGCGAATTGCCAGCGCCTGGCGATGGAAGTCTTCCGCCTCGGCGGGTTTCCCCAGCATGTCTTCCATCTGACCGATGCTGGTAAGCGTATAGGCTAACATGGGATGTTCGTTTCCCAACGATTTTCGGTCGATGTGCAACACCTCCCGGTAGAGGGAATCGGCTGCCGCATAATTTCCCCGGTCGCGCAGCAATTGCGCCAAATTATAACTGATGGTCGCTGCTTCCGGGTGATCGCTGCCCACCGTGGCGCGTAGCAGCGCCAAACCCCTGCGATATGTGGCTTCCGCCTCCGGATAGCGACTCCGCTCCTGCAAAAACAGCCCGAAATTGTTCAACAGGGCGCCATATTCGAGATCATTTTTGTTGCTGATTGTTTCCCAGATTGAGAGCGCTTCCCGGTAGTAATGTTCAGCCTTTTGTAAATCTCCTGTACTATTAAACAGCCAGCCCAGGGAGTTAAGGGTGCTTGCCAATTCTTTTTTCGGGAAATCCTTAACATCGCGCTCCATTTGCAGCCCTGTAAGCAGGTGCTTCTCCGCTTCCGGGTACTGTCCCATATCCCGCAGCGCAATTCCGAGGGCGACGTGACTCCGGGCAACATCGGGATGAACCCCGCCAAACAGCCGGCGGCGGGTATCGAGCGCCTGTTTGAGAAGGGGCAGGGATTGATCATAGAGTCCCAGGGAGTAATACACCTGCCCGATGACGTTCATCATGGCGGCTTGCACTTCCGGTTGAGCGGCTAATTCACTTTCCAGCCGGGCAGCCCCTTTATCCAGCAACTCCCGGGCGGTTATATCTTCTCCCTTTGATTGACCGGGGTCGGAAACTTCAAACAAGCTGCTTAAGAATTGGGAGACCTGCCGGGCTTTTCGGGCTTCCAGTTGGGCAAGGTCGCGTTCCCGGCTTAACCGGAGGGTGTAGAACGTTGCCAATGCAGCGAGCATAACAATGACAGCGGCAATGCCTGCCAGCAGCGCCCGGCGCCGGGCGACAAACTTCCGGAACCGGTAGCCGGGGGTATCCGGGCGCGCCAGCAGCGGCAGCCCGGTTAAATAGCGCTCGATGTCTTCTGCCATCTGTTGGGCGGATTGATAGCGGCGCTCCGGCTCCTTGCGCAGCGCCATCAGGCAAATAGTATCCAGGTCTCCGGAGAGCATCTTTTTCAATTTCCGGGGATGAGTTCCCCGAAGACGGGCGATTTCCCCCGGGGGAGATTCCCCGGGGTGTTCCGCTTTCGGGTGCAGGGCCTGTTTAACAGCCGTGCTGGGCCTGGGGGGGACAGTCTGGCAGATGATTTTTTCCAGCTCAAGCGGCGAGGTGCTGCCGATCTCATACGGGCGTTGCCCGGAAATCAGTTCATACAGCAAAACGCCTAACGAGTAAATATCGCTGGCGGTGCTGACCGGTTCGCCGCGCACCTGTTCCGGGGAGGCGTATTCCGGGGTTAACACCCGCATACCCGCCTGGGTAAGGGTTTGCCCTTCCGCGGCCCGGCTTTCTTCATCCAGCATCCGGGCAATGCCGAAATCCAGTAATTTGACTACTCAATCCCCGGTAATCAGGATGTTGTTCGGTTTTAAATCGCGGTGCACCACCAAATTCTGGTGAGCATATTGCACGGCGGAACAGACCCGGGTGAACAGTCTCAGGCGCGCTTCAACGGATAGACAATGGCGGTCGCAGTAATCCGTGATGGGCTCTCCCCGGATATATTCCATGGCAAAGAACGGCGCACCTTCCCGGGTGATCCCGCCGTCCAACAGCCGGGCGATATGGGGATGCTCCAGCCGCGCCAGGATTTGCCGTTCGCTGTGGAAACGCTTCAAGATTTGCCGGGAAGCCATGCCCGGTTTGATGAGCTTGAGCGCTACTTGCTGCTCGAACTGCCCGTCGGCGCGTTCTGCCAGGTAGACCGCCCCCATCCCGCCCCGGCCGATTTCTTCTACAACCCGGTAGGGGCCGATCCGCTGCCCGGTCAGCGTCAAAGTTTCTATAAGATCGACCGCGTCAAAGACGGGGCTTTTCAGAAGATCGTGGGTGTCGCGGTCCGCCGCTAAGAGAGAAGCGACTTCCCGGTAAAGCTGCCGATCGTCCCGGCAGGCATCTTTTAGGAAATCCTCCCGTTCCGAGGCGGATTTCGAGAGCGCTTCCTCGAAGAGATCCTGCACGTTTTGCCATTTATCTGAATTCATGTTTTTTCTCTCATTCCTTTCCCGGTAGGAGGCATTTGGCATACTTGAGTAATGATTTTCCGGTTTTATTCGATAAATCAATAAAAATGGTGTCGTTTAAAACACACTATTCACGGTCTTGGCAATTACCCAAAGTAAGAAAGGAGACAATATGAGTAGATCTTCATTGGTATTGAGTGTATTCCTGATGACGATTTATCTTCTGATTGGCCAGGCTCAAGTTTACTCAACTTTGCAGGGAGGCCCCTGGGACCAGCCCTCTACCTGGGCAGATGGTGTGGTTCCTGCGCCGGGAGATGATGTGGTGTTGGTCGGACCGGTGACAGTGGAAGGGTTAACTTTTTGCCATAACCTGACCATTATGCCCGGCGGCTCGTTGATGGCGCAATCCAACATTCAACCCTATATGTTTACTGCCAGCGGCGTCATCTGGAACCAGGGAACAATTGACGGGGACAACACCCTTTTCCCCCTGGCCTTTACCATCGGCGGCGACCTTTACAACGAGGGGACCTGGAAATCGTTTCAAATTGTTTTTGAGGATACCCTGACACACATCCTGCGTGCCGAACCCGGTGCCCTTTTTTCACCCACTTTTGTATACGCCGATAGCGCTCACATCATCTCTGATCGGGATGCGTTCCTGGATAATGTGGAATTTCGGGCGCATCAACTGGAATTACAGGTGGACCACGTCACCCAACAACCCACCACTTTTCATTTTCTCAATGGTTCGGTTCTCCGGGTAGATGAAATTATCGGTCAGGATAACGCCATTGCCGGCGATGCCGCTTCCTATATTTGGGCGCCGGTTAATCTCACGGCGCCGGTATTTCGGGATATCCATATACAAGGGGAAACCGTGGTGAGTGTAAATGTGATGGTAGAAGGGAATATTGTTGTTGACGATACACTGCGCCTGATAGATAACCTCACAAGTACACGCACCGTTTCCGTGACCGGTAATGTTGAGAATGACGGGGCTATTCTCCCCAATAGCCTGGGCTACGGACTCGCCTGGGATTGCGAGGGAAATGTTTCCAACATGGGGCTCTGGCAATCCAATGTCCTCACCTTTACCGGAGCCGGAACCTATCACCTCTTCACGGATCTCAATTCCACGTTTAATCCCATAAATATTTCCGCCTTGAATTGTACCATAGTTTCCGACACCTCCTTACGATTTGATGACGTAGATATCCAAATCAGAAAATTAATTTTGCAGCCGGGTCACGATCTTTTTTTACAACTGCATTCCATTTTACGGGTGGACACCCTTACCGGCAATCACAACCGGCTACATTGTAACGATACCTCGGAACTGTGGTGGACTGCAACTGCCAACGGCGCCCCGGTGTATGAGAACATCATTCTTGACGGAACCGCCCGTATCAACTCGAACCTCGTGTTTGAAGACTCCCTGGTGGTTGAAGGAGTTTTGCAATTAGTTGACGGGAGCAATATAAACAGAACGATACATGTTAACGGTGATTTATTAAACATCGGTTCGATTATCCCCAACAACCTGGGTTATTGGCTGTTTTTCACCATAGAAGGTAATGTGGAAAATGCCGGTCAGTGGGAATCGGGAGCGGTGGAACTTACGGGAACCACAACCCAACAAGCGGCAATTCCGGATTCCGCTGCATTCCAGGCAGAATTAAAACTTCATGCCATGCGCTCCGGCAACCAGTACCAATGGATGCGGGATGGGGCGCCGTTAAGCGATGGCGGCAACATTTCCGGAACACACACCGCCATTTTGACCCTTTCCTCCATTACTCCGGCAGATTTCGGCGCCTACCAGTGTGAGATTGATTCCAACGGGGTAACCATTTATTCCCGGGAAGTTCTGATTAATGACATTATTACCGGCATTACTCCCGGGGAGCCGCCGATAAGCGATGAAACGGTAATCCCCAACACGTTTCTGCTCGGACAGAATTATCCCAATCCGTTCAATCCCTCTACCACTATCTTTTATCAATTACCCCAACGCAGTCATGTTCGTCTCACGGTGTACGATCTGTTGGGGCGTGAGATAATGACATTGGTAAACCGGGAACAACCTGCCGGAGAATATTCCGTTAAAGTGAACGCCGGAAATCTGTCCAGCGGAATCTACCTGTATCGTCTGGAAGCCGGGTCTTTCATTCAAACCCGGAAAATGATGCTTCTCAAGTAAGCTGCAATGTTAACCTCCGGAACCTGCCTGCCTGAAGGGTTGGCAGGATTCCCGCTAAATCATTCTATCCAAAGTAGAACGTTTGATGCCCAATATTTACCCTTTCTGTTTATATACGCCGTAAAATATATGAGGAGTGATAACGAGATCCCCGGAAACGGGGTTTTCTCCTCACCATGGCGAAGCTACTCATACCAGAAGGACGATTTTGTTAGTGTTTATGCACAGTTTTCTCCTCACCATGGCGAAGCTACTCTGCTGGAAAACTCCGGTTTGGTGACGCCATAAGAGACGGGTTGTATTTAGAGATTTTGATTCAGCTCCCGGGTGAGCCAGGCGCGGGCTAACCGCCAGTCTCTGCGCACCGTGGGAAGGGAGACGTCCAACACTTCGGCGATCTCCTTATGGGTCAGCCCGCCGAAAAACCAGCATTCCACTACCTTGCTTTGCCGCTCATTCATTTTGGAAAGCCGGGTGAGCGCTTCATCCAGGGCGATCAACTCCTCGGCGCGGGTTTCCCGCAGCGCCGATTCTTCCACAAATGTCACGATCACTTGATCCCCGCCCCGTTTCTGCGCCTTGCGCTTATGGGCGTAATTGATCAGGATACGGCGCATCGACTGGGCGGCAATGGCAAAAAAATGCGCCCGGTTCTGCCACTTCACCCGATTCTGATCCACTAACTTCAGGTAGGCTTCGTGCACTAAGGCGGTGGCATTCAGGGTGTGCCCGCTACGCTCATTGCGGAGTTGACGCCGGGCAATCCGGTGCAAACCCTCATACACCAGGGGAATCAGCTTATCCACTACCTCCCGGTTGCCGGAGCTGAGTTCCCCTAACATCCGGGTGATCTGGTGGGCGTGAACTTCCTGATTCATTCCAATCGTGCTCTTTTTAGTAAAACGGAACTGTAGCGGACCTAAAACCGCGCCCGCATTCATTAACGGTTCCATTATCACGGGGTAAAATATCGTTAAGCATTAAGCAGGCAAAACGCCTGTAACGCGAAATGCAGTTGGTGATAGTGGATTAACATCAATATAAAGTTTTTGAGGGGAGGATACAATTTTTTTGTGGAGTTCCGGGAAGCGTTCCATATTCAGTTAAAACGTTGCGAAACGGAAGTTTAGCGACCAGGCAACTTATTTCCGACTAATCAGGAGTTAAATTCCCGGTTTATCCGAAACCGTATCAAAACGTTCTATGAGGCAAACTCTCCGGAAGGGAGGCGTTGCCAGGGGAAGAAATTTTTCTGCAAACTAATTATCACTTCCGGGGAATTTTCCTTCGTTGTTAAGTGAAGGCAAAAAATCATCCGTAAACCAACGCTTAACAAAATATATGGGAGTAAAAGTATGAAGATAGATAACCGCTTTTTATTCGCTTTGGGGATCGCACTCATGTTTCAATTACTGCTTTCCTGTAGCAAAAACACCGTCGAGCCTCCTTCTTCCACGGTAAACAATGTCGATGAATTTCTGGAGGACCTGCCCTCCTGGTCGGAGTTCTCTCCGCTGGAACTGTCCCAGGGTCCGGATTCCACCGGGCCGACGGAGCGCCTGCCTGATGAAACGGTAGATGTCAAAGAATACGATGAAGACGGCAATGTGATCATCATCCCGGATGTCACCTATATGTGCACCAGCACGCCCTACACGCTGAAGGATAATCCCGAGCAGATCGTTATGTACAGCCCCGATGTGGAACTGCTCTGGCCCGGGGCGCTTATCCAGGGCAAGAGCTACAAAGATGGGCTGGGCTCCCTGCTGGGATTAATCATCCGCGAACGAACCTCCATCAAAGTATCCATCCCCAGCCTGGCAAATAATGACAATTTCCGGGAAGTTGCCAATCCTGATCAGGCGGAGGTCTCGCAAGCCATCGGCTCCATGATCGGCAACGCCACCGCCCAGGGGCTTTCCACCCCCAGCACCATCACCTTTAAAATGGAGTCGTTCTACTCCGAGCAGGAATATGCCTTATCGGTCGGTTTATCGGGTCGCTACCTGGGCTTCAGTGCATCCGCCACCGGGGATTTCAGCCGGAATGCTTCCGAGACCACTATTACGGCGCATTTTTATCAAAAAATGTTTGAAGTCGTGGTCGCGCCGCCCCAAACGCCGGGCGCTTTTTTCAGCGAGGCCTTTACCGAGGAAAAACTGCAAGAGCAGGTCAACTTAGGGCGCATCGGGGCGGATAACATCCCGGTATACGTATCCAATGTGGTTTACGGCCGGATGATGATGTTCTCCTTCACCTCCTCCGCCAGCGAGACCGACATCCGCGCCACCCTCAGCGCCGCTTACAACAGCATTGGCGGGGATGTCAATGCCAATCTGTCTGCCAAACAACGCAGCATTTTGTCGGAAGCCAAAATCGCGGTCACTTCCCTGGGCGGCGACGCCGAGGCCACCATCGCGGTGATCCGCTCCGGCAACTGGGCGGATTATTTTACCGACAACGTGCCGCTCACCAGCGCCGCCCCGCTCTCCTACACCTACCGCAGTTTAACCGACGGCAGCATCGCCAAAGTGACCGAAACCACCGAATTTAATATTACCGAATGCACCGCCGTGGCCGCCACGCCGGGCAGCTTCGGCTTTCTGCCGGTGCAGGAAGAGGGACTGCCCATCAGCACCCCGGTAAAGACGCTGGTCGGGGATGTCAACGGCGACGGTATGGCGGATATGATCTGGAATCACACCGGTCCGTCCGGAAATGAAATCTATGTCGGTTTTGCCAACGGCGACGGCACGTTCTCTTCCACCAGCCCGGTATCTCATCCGGAACAGGCGCCGGAGGGCTGGGGGCTCTACAAAACCCTGGCAGGGGATGTCAACGGCGATAACATGACTGATTTGATCTGGAACTACATCGATGGTCAAAATAGAACCTATATCGGGCTTTCCAACGGCGACGGTACGTTCTCTTTCCCCCCGGACATTTTAAATTTTTATTCCAGTTGGTCCTTGTACGATACATTTATGGGGGATGTCAATGGGGACGGTTATGATGACATTCTCTGGAATATAACCGAAAGCGGTATTCTAAATAGAACCTATGTGGCGCTTTCCAATGGTGTGGACTCTTTTCTGGTCAGCCCCAACTGGCAGGATCATGCCGGAACCGGATGGGGGCCGTATGACGCCTTTGTTGCCGACATCACCGGGGACGGCGCCGATGATATTATCTGGAATGCCGCCACCTCCACCCACAACCGCACCTATACCGGGATCAATTTTTCCAACGGCGTATTCCAACTGCCTTCCTTTCAGGATCATAATCCCGGGGATTGGAGTAATTTGCGCACCAATTTAGGCGATGTAAACGGCGACGGCATGGCGGACCTGGTCTGGGATTTAACCACTCCGAGCGAGAACAATCATATTTACGTGGGATTATCGAACGGCAGCGGCCGCTACACCCAATTGCCAATTCAGATTAACTCCCTTGCCGGTGCAAATACTTTTGAGAGCGCCCTGGCGGACATCAACGGCGACGGGCGGGCGGATTTGATCTGGAATGACCGCACCACCACCAATCTGACCGTCGTCGGCCTGGGCAGCAGCAACGGCACATTTGATTTTTCCCGGGTTGAACAAACCCATCCGGAAACAGCCGACTAGCAGCAGTTTACCATGTTCATGGCAGATGTGGACGGAGACAACCAGGATGACATCATCTGGAACCACCCCGCCGCTACCAACCGGATTTACGTGGGGTTGGCGAGGTAGGAAGTTAGTCCTGATCTACCCGCACTATTTCCTTGTGTGATACACCTTGTGTGATAAATAAGGCAGAACGGATCCCCCCTATTCCGGGCCATACTGAACCGGAATAGGAGGATCAAAATTAAACCTGTTCAGGCAACTCCCGCAACTTTGCCAGCACCTCCTCGACATGCCCTTTAACTTTTACCTTCGGCCAGACATGGCGGATGACGCCCTGCGGATCGATGATAAAGGTAGAGCGCACCACGCCCATGTACTCTCTGCCGTACATCTTTTTCTTCTGCCAGACGCGGTAGGCTTCCAGCACCCGGTGATCCGGATCGGAGAGCAGTTGCACTTTTAATTTTTTGCCATCAATAAACTTGCGATGACTCTGGCAGCTATCCGGGCTAACTCCAATAACGGCCGCACCCAGCGCCCGGAAATCCGCTTCGTGAGCCGTAAAATCTAGCGCCTCGGCAGTGCAGCCGGAGGTGTTATCTTTGGGATAAAAATAGAGCACCAGCCATCTCCCGGCAAAATCGGCTAAAGAGACCGGGACGCCGTCGGCATCCGGCAGTTGGAAATCCGGGGCTTTTTGGCCTGTTTCGGGTAGTGAATTTTGACTCATGGCTTTCTCCTTATTTTCTTGTACCAAGCGTGGGAGTTTTTTTTCAATTCAACATCGGATATAAATTTGATTTGCACAGATTGATCTGATAATGTTTCACCGGCGCCTTCGATTGAAACCGGGAAGCAAACCCTGTGATCGGTGAGCTTATCGAAACGACCTTTCTTACACCTGCCCCTCTTTGGGTTCCAACGGAACAGGAAAGCTCGGAGGGCTTTGTATATCCGGGCGTTAAACTATCAAAACGACAGACTGGACACGCCCCCTTCGACGAGCCCAGGGACCTGGGTGATCCTCCTCGTTCCAAGCTCCCGCTTGGAACACACTTTTCACTCTAAGCTCCGCTTACATTGCCAAGACTAAAGCAAATGAGTACCCGCACACTTTAGACTGCGCATATTTACTCTCGTTGGTGTCTTTGTTGCTGCGGCGGTGTTTCGCAATTCAAGCAGACCGGAATGCGGCTACCGGCTTACATGCTTTTTAAAGCGGCCCGATTAGTTTTTCAAAGATCATAAGCCACGGTGTTAATGATAGGATTGCATGGTTGTTTAGTTTACCGCTTGCGCCTTTTCTTCTTTCTGGGTTTTTGTTTGGCAGCCGCCCTGGGAGCCGGCGGCGGCTGAAAAACATGCTGCTTGAGCAACAGGAACTCCTGCTCAAAGTTAGGCGTAAAGACTTCTTTACCCAGGTTGGCTTCAAGCTCCGGCAGTTTCCAAAAGCGGCCTTCGGAGATTTCTTCCGGATTGAGGGAAAACGGCCCTTCGTCAATAAGCAGAAAAGCGTGGATCAATTCACTCTCATATTGATTACGCATCACGTAGCGAAACAGGGGGCGATAGCGGCCGTCTTCAATCCCCAGTTCCTCGTGGGATTCCCGGATCAGGGCCTGCTCGATACTCTCCCCGCTGCGGACATGGCCGCCCACGGCGACGTCCCAGCGATCCGGATAGAGGTCTTTTTCCGGAGAACGCTTCTGCAAATACAACTCGCCTTTGGAGTTGACGATATGCACATGCACCACCGGATGGAGCAGTTCCGGGTTGCCGTGCACCACACTGCGGGGCGCTTTGCCGACAATCCGCCCTTCCGGGGTAACCAGGTCGAACCACTCCTGGCCGGCCCATTGTCTTTTAAGCCGGTGCGCCTGTATTTTAGCCCGCACAAACTCCACCGCCAAAAGCAGCCCCAGCAGAATGTAAAACAATCCCCCGCTGATAAATCCCCAGGCCTCGGTGCTCATATAAAACGCCGAATAAAAAATCAGCGCGGTGTGGATTACGATAACAAAAAACATCCGCCGCATCATGGCCCGCATACGCCCGATCTGTTCCGGGGAAAACTCCATGCCCTTGATATAGCGGCCGGTCATCTTTAAAAGCAGGTTGCTGCCGGTAAATCCCCCCACCGCCAGCAGGATGCTCAGAATCAGTTCAATCAGCCCCGGTTTTAGTTTGATAAACAAATCATCATGAAAAACCAGGGAAACCCCGCCCAGCAGCACAATCAGGCCGGTGTCGAAGAGGATAAAGCGATCCAGGCGTTTTTCGCGCAGGTAGACCCGGGTCGCCTCGCCAACACCAAAGACAATCGCGGCGATCAGCCCCACCGTCAGGCCGAAAAACTCATCGGCCAGAATAAACACCAGCAGGGGCAAAAAGCCGATGGAGAGATTTTTCAGCAGTGTTTTGGGGTCCATAATGCTCTTAGGGAGATATTCTTTGTAGATTCAAACGGACCATCAGTCGGCTGCCGGTCGCTCATTACTTGCCATTCAACATCCTGTTTTCTCAGGGCGGGAATATAAGACCTGGGCGCCGTGCAAGACAACAGATTTCACGGGCGGGACGGCTGCTAATCGGATTGATCCCCGGAGTCCATCTGGTAGAGGCTGTTTTGTAAGTTCAAAATCCAGGGATGCCCGGAGGGGAGTTTGGAGCGAAAGATATCCAGCGCCCGGGTAAAGAGGGTTTGGGCTTCCTGAAAGCGGGCCTGGTGATGGGCAATACGCCCCAGGAATCCCAGGCACTGGCCAACCCGGATATCATCGGGGCCAATCTGCTTTCGCCGAATGGCAATGGCCCAGTGGAAGTACTGCAATGCTAATTTTTCTTCGGCGTTGTGGAAATGCGCCTGTCCGATGCTGATAAATATCTCCGCCAGGCAGGGGTGCTGCGGCCCCACGGTGCGTTCAATATTTTCCACGGTGCGATAGAGATAGCGCCGGGCCAGGTCAAATTTACCCTGGCGCACATAAGTTTGCCCGATGCCGTGCATCAGGGCGGCAACATAGGGATGATCCAGTTCCATCTTGCGCTCCACCACCTGTAAAGCCCGCCGGTATTGATCCAGGGCGTCTTCGTAAAGCTCCCGGGAATCCGAGATACGCGCATATTTAAGCAGCACCGGCACCAGAAGGGGATGGCGCATCCCCAGTTTGCTCTCGCACATCCGCAGCGCCTTGCGGCATTCCAGGAAAGCCTCCTGGTAGTTCCCCAGCAAATTATAGATTTGGGAAATGTTGGCCGTAATTAAGGCTTTGGCGGGGTGATTGGAGCCCCGAAAGGCGCTTTCTGCTGTTTCCCGGGCCAATAAATAATGATCCATTGCCTCGGAAAACCGGGAGAGGGCCTCCAGAATTACACCCAGGTTATTGTAAATCTCCGGAAGTATCTTTTTCTGATCTTCCTTGCGGGCCAGCGCCAGTTGATGCTGCAAATGCTTTAACGCGCCGCGATAATCCCCGATTTGGTAAAGAAGACGGGCCTTATTTGCCAGAATTTCCATCAGCAACTCCGTTCCCGGGCCGTCCGGCAAACGGCGATAATCCCGGGCCAGGTTTCGGTATAGTTCCAGGCGCTGGCATTTTCCCTGGTAGGATTCGTAGCTGAAGGGGCCGTAAAACGGGTCTACCCAAATAGC
>JAJRYW010000237.1 GCA_024275555.1 Calditrichota bacterium
ATATTTTTTTTAGATTTTTTTCTAATATGTTGTTTCTTTGCGTCTTAGCCCCGGCCAGCCGGGGTGAGTAATTTATGAATTAATCAGGATAGTATCATATACAAACAGATTTCTCTCTACGCTCCGCTTCGTTCGCCTGCCTGCCGCAGGCAGGAAATGACCATTAGATTAAGTTTTTAAGGTTAATATTTACAGACAAATAAAGAGTTATAAGGTCTGCTGTGTAAATCACAAGTTGAAAACTTGATAGTGTGATCAGCGTTTGGCTATATGCTTGTTAACAACCGTCTTGAGCCGATTCTCCGGATGGGCGGTAAAACCGGGCGCTCCAGTTGTCTGAAAGGAAAAGAGCCAACGGCTGACTGCCAAAGACCAATTGCTCACTTCAGAAAGCGTGGAGCGTGCGCTCAATCAGCGCGGCGCCCTGCAGCAAATCGCTCTCCCGAAACGGCGGGCCAATCAACTGCACCCCGATAGGCAGCCCCTCTTTGGTGGTTCCGCAGGGAACACTAATGGCGCACCCGCCAATCAAATTTGCCGTGACCGTGTAGATGTCCGAGAGGTACATTTGCAGGGGGTCGTCCAGCTTTTCTTGCAGGCGGAAAGCCGCTGTGGGCGTGGTAGGGGTCAGCAGCAGGTCCACCTCCGCAAAGGCCTGCTGGTACTCTTCTTTAATCAGGCGGCGCACTTGCTGGGCTTTACGGTAATAGGCGTCATAATAGCCGGAGGAGAGCACGTAAGTTCCCAGGATAATGCGCTGCTTTACCTCATCGCCAAAGCCTTCGCTGCGGGTGCGGATGTACATATTTTCCAGGTCGCCGGCCTCGGCGCGATATCCGTAGCGCACCCCATCATAGCGGGCCAGGTTGGAGGAAGCTTCGGCGACAGCAATCAGGTAATAGCAGGCGATGGCATAATCGCTTAAGGGCAGATCAATCTCGCGGAAGCTCACCCCTTGCTGCTTCAAGCGGTCGCAGAGTTGTTCTATGGCGGCGTTTATTTGCGGGTCTAAGCCGTCCTGGAAAAACTGGCGGGGCAGCCCTATTGTGGGGGTTTTTCCGGGTTGCTCCGAGAGTTTTGCGGGGTAATCATCAACCGGCTGGGCGGTCGCAGTGGCGTCGCGGCGATCCGCCCCGGCAATAACCTTCAGCGCCAGGGCGACGTCGGCTACGCTTTTGCCAATCGGGCCGATCTGATCCAGGGAAGAGGCGTAAGCGGCCAGGCCGTAGCGGGAGACCCGTCCATAGCTGGGCTTTAGCCCCACCGCGCCGCAGAAGGCCGCCGGCTGGCGAATCGATCCGCCGGTGTCGCTGCCCAGGGCCAGGTCGACCAGGCCGGCCGCTACCGCTGCTGCCGAGCCGCCGCTGGAACCGCCGGCCACCCGTTGAGCATCATGCGGATTGATCGCCGGCCCATAGATGGTGTTCTCGGTAGAGGAGCCCATAGCAAACTCATCCATATTGGTCTGGCCGATGATGAGAGCATCTTCCGCCAAAAGCCGCTCCACCACGGCAGCGTGGTAGGGGGCGCGATAGCCTTCCAGAATCTTTGATGCGCAGGTAAGCGGCTGGCCTTTATAGTTGAGGTTATCTTTGATAGCGACGATCAGCCCGGCCAGGAGGCCCAGCGGCTGGCCGTCGGCGCGGCGCCGATCGATCTGTTCGGCTTGTTCGCGGGACGTTTCCGGGAACAAGCGCACAAAAGCGTTAAGATGAGAATGGGCCTGAACGGCCGTGAGATGCTGACTCAGGCGATCAACTAAACTAAAGTCCCCGGCCAGGTATTGACGGTGAAGAGAAATCGCCTCGCTCACTATTGCTCCTTTTCGGAACGGAATTCCATTTAACAATCGGGAAAAAGGGACCGGATTTAGCTGGGCTTTTTCTCTTCTGCCGAAGCAGAGGCGGGAGTAGAAGCTTCCCCGCCCGCCGGAGTCACATTTTCCTGGCTGCGATGAGCCGCCTTGGGAGGCGCAACGGGTTCATCAATTTTGTCTATATCGAACTCATCGCGGAGTCCCTGGGTGGCATGTTTAAACTCTTTTATCGAGCGTCCCAGCGACCGCGCCAGTTCCGGAAGCCGTTTTGCACCGAACAGAATTAAAATCAACGAAAAGACAATTATTAGTTCTGTAGGCCCTAATCCAAACATGTTGATCTCCTTTTTGGCTTTCTTACTCAATACTAACTGGGCCAATTTACAAAAGAAGCTCAGTCCATCCAACGTAAAACATAGGCAACTAAAAAGATTCCGATTACCCCAACAATATTGATATTAATGGCAAACCCCAGGGTTAGCTTAATAATGCTGAGATTAAAGGGGGCCGGCCCTACACTAAAGTTGACCGACTTGAGAAAAAACTGTTTGAGGACGCCCGCGGGCAGCAAAAAACTCAGGGCGTCTCCCAGTACACTTCCCACAACCGCTCCCAGGATGAGAACAATCATGTAATACCCCAGTTTCCTCTTTTTCTCCATAGCGGCCTCCTTGTTAAGCCAAAAGGGACTGGAAAATCGGACGCCCGTCGGCGGAACCGAGCAGGGTTTCCACGGCTCGTTCGGGGTGGGGCATCATCCCCAAGACGTTCCCCCGGCGGTTGAGCACCCCGGCGATATTTTCCAAAGAGCCGTTGGGATTGGCTTCCGGCGCCGGCTCATTATCGGCATTCACATAGCTAAAGGCAATTTGTCCATACTCCCGGAGTTGATCGAGTTGCCCGGGATCGGCCACGTACCGCCCTTCTCCATGGGCAATGGGAATTTGCAGGGGACGCTCCGCAGGAACGGCCCGGGTAAACATCGAGACGCGATTCCGGGTGCGAAGGTAAACCGGGCGGCAGACGAAGCGCAAATTCCGGTTGCGCACCAACGCCCCGGGAAGCAAATGGGCTTCGACCAATATCTGGAAGCCGTTGCACACCCCCAGCACCGGATTTCCACGCCGGGCCAGCCGCACCACCTCGGACATAATCGGTGAAAATCGGGCAATCGCTCCGGAGCGGAGATAGTCGCCGTAGGAGAATCCCCCGGGAAGCGTCACAAATTGGAAACCGGATAAATCTCCCGATTTATGCCAGACGTACTCCGGCTGAAATCCCAACTGTTCCAGGGCAAAATACATGTCGGAATCGCAGTTGGAGCCGGGAAAAACGATCACCGCGCTTTTCACGGTTACACCTCTTCAAATTCGATTTCAAAATCTTCGATGACCGGGTTGCTGAGCAGTTTCCGGGCGGCCTCGCCGACCAGGGTTTTCACCTGCTCGCCGCTGAGTTGATCATCGACTTCCAACTCGATCAGTTTGCCGATGCGCACCTGCCGGATGGCCGGGAAGCCCAACTGCTGCAAGGCATTGTGCACAGTCTTGCCCTG
>JAJRYW010000238.1 GCA_024275555.1 Calditrichota bacterium
AAGATCATTATGATGACCGCCTTTGGGACGGTAAAGAACGCCGTGAACGCCATGAAGATGGGCATCTACGATTATTTGACCAAGCCGATCAACCTGGACGAATTGCTGATCATCCTGAATCGCGCCCTGGAAGAACAGCGGCTCATTACCGAGAACCTGAATCTGAAATCAAAGATCAAAAGCACCTATCGGTTTGAGAACATTGTCGGGGTGAGCGGCAAAATGCAGCAGGTGTTTCAGAAGGTTACCAAGGTGGCCAATTCGGACGCCACCATTCTGATCCGGGGCGAAAGCGGCACCGGCAAGGAGCTGATCGCCCGGGCGATCCACTATCAAAGCCGCCGCAAGGACAAACCGCTGGTGGAGATCAATTGTGCATCCATCCCGGAAAATTTGCTGGAAAGCGAATTGTTCGGCCATGAACGGGGCGCCTTCACCGGGGCGTACAAGATGAAAAAAGGTAAATTCGAAATCGCCAACCAGGGCACGCTCTTTTTGGATGAGATTGGCGACCTGCCCATAGCATTGCAAGCCAAAATACTCCGGGTGTTACAGGAGCGGCGCTTTAACCGGGTTGGCGGCGTGGAAAATATCGAAGTGGATGTGCGGCTCATCGCCGCCACCAATGCGGATTTGGAAAAGAAAATGACCGAAGGCTTATTCCGGGAGGACCTTTACTACCGGCTCAATGTCATCCCCATTCTGATTCCCCCGCTGCGGGAACGCACCGAAGATATCGGCCCGCTGACCGACCATTTTATTCAAAAATACGCCTCTAAAGACAACCGCCCCATCAAGGCTCTCTCCGAGGAAGCCCAAAAACTGATGATGCGTTATGATTGGCCGGGCAACGTGCGCGAGTTGGAAAACGCCATCGAAAATGCAGTGGTGATGTGCGAAGGCGAGCATATCTCCCCGGACGATCTGCCCGCTTACCTGCGGGGAGTGCGTTCCACAAGCACACCTTTTTTGGACGACGTGATGAGCCAGCGGGAATTGAGTTACCGCGACAAACTGGAAGCCTGTGAGCGGGAAATTATCCGCCAGGCGCTGGTCGAGTCGGAGAACAACAAAACCCGGGCGGCCAAACAATTGGGATTTACCCTGCGGACCTTGCGCAACAAGGTCAAAAAATATAACCTGTGAGGTGATCATGAAGTATTTTATTACCATATCACTGTTAGCGGCATTATTGTCGCCGGGGATGACCCAGGAACGGATTGGCATCTCCTCTCAGCCGGAATACCGGCTACTCGAGCCCGCCGGGGCCAACTGGCAGGAGTTTGACCGGCAGGGAGGCCGGATGCAATTCCAGGCCGGCGCCAATTACACCGGCGGAACGATAGGCTACCTGCACGGCGGCTCGGCCGGTATTATCTACAGTCTGGCAATTGATGTTCTGCCCGTGGCCGAGCCGGCCAACCAACTTCAGGGCGCTTATAACCCGGCGTTGCGGTACGCCAGCTTTTTGGTTCCTTTCTGGTTTTCGATCAAATTCCGCTTAACCCATAACAATACAGCGAAGATTTCGCCGTACATCATTACCGGGATGGGGCCTACCCTGGGGATACGGCTGAATCCCAACCGCTCCTTTCTGAACTCGTTCTCGAATATCGAAACGGCCTGGGGCGGGGGAGGATTTGCCGGGGCCGGCTTCGATTATCTCTGGGCGGAAGAGTGGGCGCTCTCGTTCGATATCCGCTACAATGTCATTTACCTGAACAGCCCGATCGGCTCGCAAGACAACTACTCCGGATTCTCCTTTGCCATCGGTTTTATGCGGGCATTCGGTTTCTGAGAGAGCAGCATCGCCCCGGGCGTTCAACCGGCTAAAGCGGCGCGGCGATGATCCGGGAAAAGGCGGTTGTGGGCAGTTGTATTTATTGAAATTAAATACGCCGCCGATAAAGTTACCTTAATTTATTTCGATACTGCTAATATTCATTCGGGAAGAGCGGCAAAGGGGCGGGCTGACCAGACAGCCCCCCCCTGGCCAACAGGCGCCCATCTTGTTTGGGAAACTTTACCGGCATGGGCCCACAAAGCGGATAAAGGAGAGGATGTATGATTCAACTGACAATGGAAGATATTGTCGCCAAAATTGACCGTCTTCCGGCCCCCAACGCCGTGGCTTTAGAAGTGATCCAGATGTGTTCCAACCCGGATATTTCCGTTTCCAACCTGGTTAAGGTTATATCCACCGACCAAAGTTTAAGCGCCCAAATCCTGCGCATCGCCAATTCCAGTTTTTTTAATTATCCCCGAACTATCCACTCGATTGACCGGGCCATTGTGGTGCTGGGATTCCGTCTTTTAAAAGATATTGCCCTGAGCATCGCCTTTTACAGCTATTTTAAAGGGGCGAAAGACGCCCGCAATTTTGATTTCCAGGAATTGTGGTACCATTCGGTAATGACCGCGCTGGTCTGCAAAGCCCTGGCCAAAAAATACGATGTGGAAAACGAGGAAATGTTCTACATCGCCGGCCTCATCCATGATATCGGGAAACTGGTTGCCAGCCAAACTATGGAAAATGATTTTCACTTTCTGATTGAAAAGAGCCGGCAGGAAGGGGAACGGTTGGATCTCGTGGAAGAAAAATTTTTAGGATTTCATCATGGCGATATTGGCAGCCAACTGATCGAGCGCTGGAACTTGCCCGGGCCGCTGATCAATATGGTAAAATATCATCACGACCCCTCCGGGTTTGTCGGGGATAGCGACAGCGACCGGCAAATCCGCACCATTTACCTGGCCAACTCGCTGGCCCATCTGCTGCAGATTCAATCCCAAAGCGTTGAAGACCTGCTGCAATACGACCATAAGTTCACAGAGCACTTCAATTATAGCGCCGATGAGTTCGATGAACTGCTCAACTACGTGCGGGACGTCGTGGAAGCCAATCAACAATTCTTTGAAATCCATCAGATATAAGGAAATATCGGTGGGGTATGAATATTCGCAATAATATCTCCAGTTACTTCGAGAACATCCTCGACTCCATTAAAAATATGGAAGAGGGCGCCGAAGCTTTTACGGAACTGGAACAGTTAGCAATAGAGATTAGCCAGCTCGAACAGTATGTAAAAATCTCCTTCGAGACCCTGGACAATCATTTTCAGGCCTATGTCAACCAGATCAACCTGCTCTCCTCGCTCATCGACTTCCAGCGAAAGGTCATTCAATTCAAAACGCCCGAGGAGGTTTCCGGGGGCGTTTTTGATTACCTGAAAGAGCACATCAATTTCGACCGGGCTTGCATCTATCTTAAAGTAAGCGACGACCACCCCGACGGCGACATCCTGGCCGACGATCCCGAACAAATTGAGGCATTCCGGGCCTTGCTCCGGAAGGATAACAATCTGGAGAAATTTAACAGCATTGTTTATGATAAAGACCTGGGAATGCTGCTTAACAAGCCCGGCCAGTTGGAATCCCTGCAAATCCCCTGGCAAGAGCTAAACGCCCACTCTGTGCTGATGTTTCCGCTGCGGATGCAGGGCGAGTTAATCGGCTTCGGTTTGCTGGTCGCCTACACGGAAAAACTCTCCTTAGATCAGCTTTCCTTTCTGAATCTGAACCTGGGGATTCTTTCCCTGCTGCTCTTCCAGCACTTTTACTTTTTCCAGCTTAAGCGGCGTTTGTTCAAGCAGGTAAAACTGCAAAAAGTACTGGAAGATGTAAAATATGCGGAGTATTTCGATAAAGGGCCGCTCTTTATTTATTCTTTGGACGATAGCGGGATTATTCTGCACGCCAATGCTTCGGCCCTGCAGAGTATCCAGGCTCAGCAGGAGAATGTAATCGGGCGAAAGTTTCTGAGTTTTATTCCCCCGGAGCATCGGCAGCCTTTCGAAAATATCCTGCGCACTCTTCAGATCGGGGATTTGAATTTTTACAAGACCCCGGTGCTGTCCGGCCAGACCGCCGACCGGATCTGGGATTGCTACATCACCAAGATGGAGCTTCACGAACGATTTCATCTCAACATCATCTTTGCCGTAGATGTCACCCGGCAGTATTACCAGGAGCAACTCCAGACCCGGAACGAAATTTTAAACCAGGTCACCCAGTTTTCCCGGGTAATCAACGGCTATCTGAGCAACCTGCTCACCGTAATGATCCCTAACGTCAGTCTGATAAAAACCCAGTTAGACCATGATGATGAGTTGCAAAAACCGCTTCACACCATGGAATTATCCCTCCGGCAGACCGAGAGCCTGGTGCAAAAATTTTTAAATTATGATTTGAAAGAACTCGAACAACCCGCAGAAGCAAATCTAAACCGGTTAGTCAAAGAAATTTTAGACGCCTACGAAGCCAAGACCGCCGAGCGGATTAACTTTAAGTTTTCTTTAGACCCCGGCATTCCCAAAATGGTTCTCTATCCGAAGCGCTTAGCGCGTTTACTGCGCATTTTAATACAAAATTGCCTGGAGGCATTACCGGAGCGGGGAACCGTTAAAATATCCACCCGCATTGTGAAGATGAACAACGATGATCTGTTGCCTCCGCATATGTTCTATCTTCGCAAGGGGCGTTACGTGGAGATGTCTATTGAGGATAACGGGGTGGGCATCGAGCCAAAACTGATGAAACATATCTTTAAACCGTTCTTCTCTACCAAAATTAAAAATGAGAGTCTGGGACTGGGACTCTTTGTGGCATATAATATTGTAAAAGATTTAAAGGGTGAAATTTTCGTGCGAAGCCAACCGAACAAATCGACGACCTTCTATGTCTACCTGCCGCTTAAAGGCGAGAAACCGATGCAAGTTGCATTGCCCGGAAAGGTGGAACCGTCCGTACAATCCAAAGCGCCATTCATTTTAGTTGTTGATGACTAATACAATATTCGCAGTATGCTGAAAGAAGTATTCGAAATGCATGGCTTCCGGGTATACACCGCTTCCAATGGCAGAGAAGGGGTAGACCTCTACAAAAGACA
Source organism: Calditrichota bacterium (assembly GCA_024275555.1). Classification (GTDB taxonomy): domain Bacteria; phylum Calditrichota; class Calditrichia; order RBG-13-44-9; family J075; genus JAJRYW01. The sequence goes on from JAJRYW010000238.1 coordinate 4,949, forward strand.
CCAACCGAACATCGACCTGGTGATTCTGGATATGCTTATGCCGGTAATGGACGGCAAAAGCGCTTACCGGGAAATTAAGCAACTCGATGAATCGCAAAAGGTGATCATCATCAGCGGCTACTCCAAGCGGGAAGATTTGCAGGAGATGTTGAGCAACGAATCAGTCAGCTTTATGAGCAAACCGTTCCAATTGAATGATATCATCGAGAAAGTGGAAGAAGTATTAAAGAAATAGTTGGATGAAGGGGCAAATCCATTTTTCGGCAAGCGCCCGCCCGCCGACCTCCTTATTGCTGCAATCTCAGCAAAAAACCTTGTTCATCAATATTTACATCCGCCAATAAATATTGAATTAACGCCCAGGAGACATATTCCCGGTTGGGCATCACCACCCGCTGAAAAGGGAAATTAGTATTCCGCAGGATGGTCACCGACTTGTTTTTAAAATCCTCGGCAAAACCCGCTTCCATAAACACTTGCATTACTTTGTGGCGCGGGAACAGGGTCGCTTTTCTCAAATCGGCTTTATCTGCTGGGGTTATAGGGTATTTTTTCATGACGTTGTCGGTAACTTTGTACATAAGCGTTTAAGGCGGCTTTTAGCATCGCTTCTGCTTTTTCCTTGCTTTCCGCCTCTACATGGCATCCTTCCAGGTTGGGGCAACTGGCAATGTAATGTCCCTTACCAATACGTCGAATCACAATACGCAGATTCATTAACGCGCCCTCCTTCTTAAGCTGGAAATATAGAAGATATTACCACTAAATTCAATACGCAATTGCACAGTCTTGTATTTATTAAGCCGACGCCCCCACAACACCTCTCGCCGCCAACACCCTGATCAGTTACAAAAAGAGATTTACTTTAAACAACGGCTGCTTTATGTTTATGTTCCGTTTTTGTTAGCGACCCCGCCGGGAAAGCGGAAGTTTCCGCCTTTGCGCAAGAGAAATCTTCCTTTCCAAAGTTGACGGCGGAACAACAATACAACCGCAAGGAACAGGAGTAAACGTACTACATGCACATCCACGCCGAAAACGTCGCTTTTGTACTGGTAGAGCCGCTCTACCCGGGAAATATCGGCTCGGCCTGCCGGGCTATAAAAACGATGGGGTTCCGTAAACTGGTTCTGGTTAACCCCTGCGACCACCTGGTTCCGGAAGCCCGCTGGATGGCCCACGCCTCGGAAGACATCCTGGAAGAGGCGCAAATTTGCCAAAGCCTGGAAGAGGCCCTGGCGGACAAGCACCTGGTCATCGCCACCACCCAGCGCGGCCGGGTGTTCCACCTGCCCTACTTTACCCCGGCGGAGTTGGGCGAGCGGGTAGTGGAGGCCTCCCGGGAACATCAAATTGCTGTTGTCTTCGGAAGGGAAAAATCCGGCTTAAGCAACGACGAACTTCGCCAATGCCACCTGGTCTCCACCATCCCGGCGGCGCTCAGCCATCCCTCGCTCAACCTGGCCCAGGCGGTAATGCTCTACGCCTACGAATTCCACAAAGCTGCCTTTGCAGAAGAAAAACGCTACAAATGGCGACTGGCGAACCAGGTGGAGATGGACTCGGTTTATCAGCACTTGCAGCAAACGCTGGAGCGGGTGGAGTTTGTTCCCCAGGATAACTGGAATCACTTTATCATGCGTTTCCGACGCATGTTTGCCCGGGCAACTCCGGAAGTGCGCGACGTGCAGCTCATGCACAAGATTTTCCAGGCGGTGGATCAGTACCTGGAGCACGGCAGCGGGAAACCAAAACGGAAGCGAAACGAACATAGCAGCAAAGATTCTAAATAACTGCACCGTTCCCATTTTGACGGGATACCCATGATGAGATACTATTTTTTAGGAATCGGCGGAACGGCCATGGGCAGTCTGGCCGGGCTGCTGAAACAAAAAGGACGCCAGGTGTGGGGAAGCGACCAGGGCGTCTACCCGCCCATGAGCGACTTTTTAACTGAAAACCAAATACCGGTGTGGGAAGGTTACTCTGTTGAGCACCTGGCCCGGCCGTTCGATAAAGTGGTCATCGGAAACGCCCTCTCCCGGGGAAATCCGGAAGTGGAAGAAATCCTGCAACGCAAACTGCCTTTCACCTCGCTGCCGGAGTTGATACGCGATGAATTTATCCGCAATCACCAGAACGTGGTTATTACCGGCACCCATGGAAAAACTACCACCACGGCCTTACTGGGCTGGCTGCTCACCCAGGCAAACCTCTCCCCTACCGTGCTCATCGGGGGCATCTCCAAAAATTTCCAGTCGTCAATCAGGTTGGGGACCGGCAAGCATTTTGTCATCGAAGGCGACGAATACGACTGCGCCTTTTTTGACAAACGCCCCAAGTTCATTCACTATTTCCCGGATTACCTGATCATCAACAACATCGAGTTTGATCATGCGGATATCTACCCGGATGTTGAGGCCATCAAAGACCAGTTTGGCAAGCTGCTCCGGATTACACCGGCCAACGGGCTGGTGGTTGCTAACGGCGATCATCCCCGGGTGCGGGAGGTGTGCCGGCAATGCTACTCGCGGATTCAGTTTTACGGACGGGGGAAGCAAGCGG